>JBGPQQ010000256.1:0-5540 GCA_041489115.1 Vicinamibacteria bacterium
CTGCCAAAATTGAGCGGCACGCCGCCGACAAAAAAACCGGGATCGAGCCCGGCTGAAGTCAGCACCCAAGCCGCCAATGCCGACGTGGTGGTTTTGCCGTGGGTGCCGGCGATCACGATCGAAGTGCGTGCGCCGATGAGAAATTCACCCAACGCCTGGGGAAACGAGATGTAGGGAATGTTCTGGCCGATCACCGCTTGCGCTTCCGCATTGCCGCGCGACACGGCGTTACCGATGACCACCAGATCGGGCCGCGGCGTGACGTGCTCGGCGCGATAGCCGGTGAGCACGTCGATGCCGATTTCCGCCAAGTAAGTACTCATGGGCGGGTAGACATTTTGATCCGAACCGCTGACGCGGTAACCGCGCGACTGCAACAGGCCCGCGAGCGATGCCATGCCAACACCGCATACCGCGATCAAGTGAATATGGCCGCCCGGCGGCAAATCGTTCATGGCCAAAGCGCTTTCATGATGAGGTCGTGAATCTGCGGCCGGAACTCTTTGATCTTTTCGTTCTTGCGCGTCGGATGGACGCGATTGGTCAAGAGCACGACGTGGCAGTTCTTCTCCAGATCCCACCAGATCGAACAGCCGGTAAAGCCTAAGTGGCCCACCGAACGGGGCGAAAACAGACTGCCGCTGCTTGACTGGCCAGGGGTGGGCGTGTCCCAGCCGAGGGCCTTCGACGAGACCGGAACGCCCGCCCGCTCCGTGAAGAGCTCCACCGTGGCGCGGGAGACGATCCGCCTTCCGCCGAAGGAGCCGCCGTCGAGCAGCATCTGCGCGAGGTGGGCGAGGTCGGGGGCGGTGGCGAAGAGGCCCGCGTGGGGCGCCACCCCGCCGAGGGCGAAGGCGTTCTCGTCGTGGACCTCGCCCCGGACGACCCGGCCGCGCCAGGGGTCGTTCTCCGTCGGCGCGATGCGCGGCAGCAGCTCGGCCGGCGGGCGGTACTGCGCGTCCTTCATCGCCATGGGCTGGAGCACCCGGTGGCGGGCCATCTCCTCGAAGGGCGTCCCACCGACGCGCTCCAGGATGTCGCCCAGCAGGATGATGCCGAGGTCGCTGTACACGGACTTGGCGCCCGGCTCGTAGGCGAGGTCCATCGCCACGATCCGCTCGAGGTACGCCGGCTTGCCCTGCACCTCCTTGTAGAGCGGCGCCCACCACTGGAGCCCCCCGGAGTGCGTGAGCAGGTGCCGTACGGTGACCCGCTCCTTCGCGGGGCCGGAGAAGGCCGGGAAGAACGCGTGCACGCGGGCGTCGAGGTCGAGCTTCCCCTCGTCCACGAGGATCATCGAGAGCGTCGTCGTCACCACGACCTTGGTCAGGCTGGCGAGGTCGTAGAGGGTGTCGATCGCGACCTCCGCCGCGCCCGGGTCGTAGGAGAGCCGTCCGAAGGCGCGCAGGTGCGCGAGCGCGCCGTCACGGCCCACCGCGAGCACCCCGCCGGGGAACGCGCGGGAGGCCACCCCGGCCGCGACGACCGCGTCCACGGCCTCGAGCCCCTCCGGTCGGAAGCCCCGCGGCGCGGCGCTCTCCGACGCGGCAGCAGCTCTGCCCACGGCATACCTCCCGGCGGCGAAAGCCGCCGCGACCAGGCCCCCTCGCAGGAACCGGCGCCGGACGGGCGCGGTCGGCCCGACCCGCATCAGCGGGACCCGGCCGCGCGGCCGCCGGCTCGCGGCTCCGCGTCGGACGCCAGCGGCGACGCGAAGGCCTCGTCGCGCAGGCGCCGCAGGTCCGCCGGCTGGAGCGACTCGTTTGAGAACAGCACGACGCCCCTCGCCCCGGACTGGCGCGCCAGGGCGACCTTTTCCACGATCCCGGCCACGTCGAGCCGGTACGCCCCGATCCCCGCCCACACCGGTCGGGCGCCACCCGCGCGCTCGCTCGCCGACTCCACCTGCTGCCGGAAGAGCTCGTTGTCGGGGGTGTAGGTCATCGGGCAGAGGGCCGTCAGGAGGCCGTCCGACAGCCACCGGGGCCAGTCCTGAAACTTGTGGTGCACGGCCTGGGCTTCGTCGGGGGTGACCGCCGCCGAGAGCACGAGCCCCGGCCGCTCCCGGCGCGCGGCGGCGGTGAGCCGGGTGACGAGCGCGGTGAGGACCTGGCGCCGGTAGTCGTCCCACGCGGCGGGGCTGCGCGCGGGACCGCCGAGGAGGTCGGTCCCGCCATCGACGCGGCGAAACCCCTCGAGCGCCGCGCGGGAGTAGTCGAAGCCAGGGCCGGGATAGCGGACGAAGTCGAGGTGGAGCCCGTCCATCGGGTAGGCCCGGACGAGCTCGCGGACGACGCCCTCGAGGTGGTCCCCCACCCCCGGGATCGACGGCGACAGGTAGTAGCCCTCGACGTCGCCCTCGGCGCGTCCGGCCTCCATGACGAGGTGAAGGCGCCGCGAGCCGGAAGCGACGAGCGCCGCCGTGGCCGCCGACTTCGGCACCATCGCCCAGTCGGGGTGTTTCTCGAGGACGTGCCCACGGGGAAGGGGCTGGCCGAAGTGCGCGGCCAGGAGGACGTTCACCCAGCCGTGGACCTGGATCCTCCGCGCCCGCGCACGGACCAGGAGCCGGGCGAAGGGATCGAAATCGCGCGGCTGCCGCTCGAGAAGCGTGCTGCGGGAGGCGAGGGCCGAGCGGTAGAAGGCGTCCCCGCGCCCGCGCACCTGCACGAAGAGCGCGTTGATGCCCGCCTCGGCGGCGGCGTCCACCACCTGGTCCACCGCCTGCGGCGAGACGAGCGCCGTCCTCACCACCCACAGCCCCCGGAGCTCGCCGGACGCGGGAGCGGCGGCCGCGGGCAGGGCCGGGACCAGCAGGCCGAGGGCGAGCACGCCGCGCGCGAGAGCTGTCCGCATCCCGTGCATGCTAGCAGCCGGAGATCGACGCGGCAAGCGGAACCTCCCGCCGCCCAACGGTTTGCGCTATGATGATCGACGCGACACGATGCGCGCCGCCCTTCTCGCGACCGTCCTCGCCGTGCTCCTGCCGGCCCTGCCGGCGGCCCCTTCGGCCGACCCCGACGCCGACCTCGCGCGAAGCCTCGTCCGGAGGGTCGAGGAGCGGCACGCCCGCACGGCCGACCTCGTCGCCCGCTTCACCCAGAGCTACCGGTCGGGGATGCTCTCGCGCGAGGTCGTCGAGCGGGGGATCGTCTCGATCAAGCGGCCGGGCCGCATGCGCTGGGAGTACAAGGACCCGGAGGCGAAGCTGTTCGTCTCCGACGGGAAGACCTTCTACTTCTACGTCCCCGCCGACCGGCAGGTCGTGGTGAGCGAGCAGGACGCCGAGCGCTCGCTCGCGGCCCGCCTGCTGTCGGGCCGGGGCGGCCTCCTCGACGAGTTCGACGCGTCCCTCGACGAGCCGCTCGAGGAGGGAGTCTTCCGGGTGAAGCTCGTGCCCCGCCGCGAGCAGCCCGACGTCGAGCGGGCCTTCGTGGACGTGGAGCCCTCCGGGCGCATCCGCTCGATCCTGCTCGAGGACGTGCAGGGGAACCGCACCCGTTTCCGCTTCGAGGGCGTGCGCGAGAACACGGGCCTGCGCGACGGGCTCTTCCGGTTCGACGTGCCCCCGGGGGTCGAGGTGATCCGCGGATGAAACGCCTGCTCCTGCCGCTCGCCCTCGTCGCCGCGGTCGGCTGCGCCACGTCGGGCGCCTTCCGCTCCGGGGAGAACGCCGAGCGCCTCCAGGACTACGACCGTGCGGTCCTCGAGTACCAGAAGGCGGTCAAGGCCTCGCCCGACAACGTGCAGTACCGCCGCGCCCTCGAGCGGGCGCGCCTGCGGGCCTCGACCGACCACGCCAACATGGGCCGGCGGCTGGCGGGCCGGGGCCTCTACAGCGAGGCCCTCGACGAGTACCGCCTCGCGATCGAGCTGAACCCGAACGCCGCGGGCGTGGCCGAGGAGATGCGCGACCTGGAGGTGCGCCGCCGGAAGGGGGCTTCCTCCCTGCAGGACGCGAAGGCCCGCGCCCGCGAGAGAGCGCTGCCCGGCCTGGACCTCGGGCCCGACGCGCGGCAGCCGCTCGGCCTCGTGTTCCGGGGCGCCAGCCTGCGCGAGGCGTACCTCGCCCTCGGCCGGGCAGCGGGGATCAACGTCACGTTTGACCCCTCGTTCCAGGACTCCACGGTCAGCCTCGACCTGAAGGACGTGGGCTTCGACCAGGCCCTGAACGCGCTGGCCGCGGCGGGCCGCACCTTCCACCGCGTCGTGGACGCCAAGATCCTGAACGTCGTGCCCGACACGGCCACGAAGCGGCGCGAGTTCGAGCAGCAGGTCGTCAAGACCCTCTTCCTCTCGAACGCCGACCTCAAGGAGACGATCGACCTGCTGCGCGTCGTCCTCGGCGCCCGCCGGGTCGCGCCCGTCCCCGGCGCCAACGCCCTCACCATCAACGACACGCCCGACAAGATCGCGGCGGCGGAGCGCATCGTCGAGATCGTGGACAAGCGTCGGGCGGAGGTGGTCGTCGAGGTCCAGATCCTCGAGGTCTCGCGGAACAAGCTCAAGGAGTACGGGATCTACCTGACCTCCGGCCTCGACTCCTCGGGCATCGAGGGGATCGCCTCCGGGATCTTCCCCGACCCCAAGATCACGAACCCGAACCAGGGGCCGTACGACCGGAACAACCTCGTGGTGACGTCGCTTCCGGGCGCGGTCGTGCGCCTGCTGGAGACCGACACCTCGACACGGCTCCTCGCCAACCCCCAGCTACGCGTCTCGGAGGGCGAGACCGCCCAGGCCCGGTTCGGCGACCAGGTGCCCGTTCCGGTGACGACGTTCAGCGCGATCGCCACCGGGGGCATCGCCCAGCAGCCGATCACTTCGTTCGAGTACAAGAACGTGGGCGTGAACATCGACATCACGCCGCGGGCGCACCACGACGGAGAGGTGTCGCTGCTGCTCAAGCTCGAGATCTCCTCGGTGGGGGCGGCCGGCTATCAGGGCCTGCCCACGTTCAACAGCCGGACGGTGAACTCGACCATCCGCCTGCGCGACGGCGAGACCAACATACTCGCCGGCCTGATCCTCGACAACGAGCGGCGGGGGCTTACCGGCCTGCCCGGCCTTGCGAGCATTCCGTTCATCGGGCGGCTGTTCGCCCGCAACAAGGACGAGGCCACCCAGACCGACATCGTAATGACGTTGACGCCGCACATCATCCGGCGGACGGAGATCGACGAGGGGGACCTCCGCTCGTTCCTCGTGGGCGGCGAAAGCTCGCCGTTCCTCTTCGACGTGCCTCCCCCCGCCGCCTCCGGCACGCCGCCGGCCCGCCCCGCCGAGCCCCGGATCGAGCCGATCCGCCCGCCCGCGGCGACGCCGAGCCCCAATCCTCCCCAGAACCCCTGAAGCCGGGCCTGGGGGCTCAAACTACGGGGACTGTCGGGGCTCGAGAGAAGCAACCCACGCGCCCCTGCGGGGCGCGACTACGTTGCGTCCGCCTTGTTGCGCAAGCAGGATTTGTTTCAACCCACGCGCCCCTGCGGGGCGCGACTTCGCGGTCCCGCCCTTCGAGTAGCCGCCCTCGCCGTTTCAAC
>JBGPQQ010000257.1:0-5532 GCA_041489115.1 Vicinamibacteria bacterium
CGCAAAAGAGTTCGGCGCGCTCGTCGCCAAGAAGGACCGGCTGGAGTAGCCCCGGGTCGCCGCGGGGTTAGACTGGGGCTCGCCGCGCCGCGCGGCGGGCCCTTTTCGTTGCCGGCCGCCCGGCACCGCCGCGGGGGACATCGAGACATGGCCGAGCCCGTCTTCACCGTCGCGAACCAGCTCACCATGCTGCGCATGGCTCTGGTGCCGGCCTTCGTCCTGCTGGCGCTGGACCGCCAGTTCACGTGGGCGCTGGTGGTCTTCGTGGTCGCGGGCCTCACCGACGCCCTCGACGGCTACGTGGCCCGGCACGCGAACCAGAGCACGAGGCTGGGGGCGATGCTCGACCCGGTGGCGGACAAGCTCCTCGCCGGCTCCGCGTACGTCGTCCTCACCTGGAGCAGCGTGGTCACCTGCGCGCTGCCCGTCTGGCTCACGGTGACCCTCCTCTTCCGCGACGCGATGCTGGTGGTCGGGGTGGTGGTCGTGCACCTCACGGTCGGCCCGCACGAGTTCGCGCCCTCGCGCCTCGGCAAGGTGTCGACCGCCCTCAACCTCGCCACGGGCGCGGCCGTGCTGGCGGCGAACGCCACCGGCGAGTGCCCGGGAGCGCTCCGCTGGCTCTACGGGGCGACGCTGGCCGTGCTCATCGCCTCGACCGCCCACTACGTCTACCAGGCGAGCGAGCGGCCGCCCGCCGGCGGGGGGCCGGCTCAGACGCCGAGCTTGCGGCGGAAGTAGGCGAGCGTGCGGGGAAGGCCCTCGTCGAGCGACACCTTCGGCTCCCAGCCGAGGAGCGTGCGCGCGCGGGTGATGTCGGGCTGGCGCACCTTCGGGTCGTCCACGGGCAGCGGCCTCTCGACGATCCGTGACTTCGAACCGGTCAGCGCGACGATGCGCTCGGCGAGCTCCCGGATCGTGAGCTCGTGGGGGTTGCCGATGTTCAGGGGGTCGGACGTGCCCGACATCATCAGTCGGTAGATGCCGTCCACGAGGTCCGACACGTAGCAGAGGCTTCGGGTCTGGCTCCCGTCGCCGAACACCGTCACGTCTTCCCCGCGCAGGGCCTGGCTCAGGAAGGCGGGAATGGCCCGCCCGTCCTGCACCCGCATGCGGGGCCCGTAGGTGTTGAAGATCCGGACGATGCGGGTCTCGATGCCGTGGGCGCGGTGGTAGGCCATGGTGATCGCCTCGGCGAAGCGCTTGGCCTCGTCGTAGACCCCCCGGGGCCCCACCGGGTTGACGTTGCCCCAGTACTCCTCGCGCTGCGGGTGGACGAGGGGGTCGCCGTAGACCTCGGAGGTCGAGGCGATGAGGAAGCGGGCGCCCTTGGCCTTGGCGAGCCCGAGGCAGTTGTGCGTGCCGAGGCTGCCGACCTTCAGCGTCTGGATGGGCAGCTTCAGGTAGTCGATGGGGGAGGCGGGGCTCGCGAGGTGGAAGACGAAGTCGAGCGGGCCGTCGATCGCCACGTAGTTCGTCACGTCGTGCTTGACGAAGACGAAGTCGCGCCCGGTGAGGGGCTCGACGTTCGCCACGTCACCCGTGGCCAGGTTGTCCATCCCGATGACCGAGAACCCGCGCTCGAGCAGGTACTCGCTGAGGTGCGAGCCAATGAAACCGGCGGCCCCCGTGACCAGCGCCCTCATCTCGGCCTCCGCAGCGGGCTGCGCGCGGACCGGGATTCACTCCCGGGGAGCGCGCGGGGGTTTCGAAGGGGGGGCGGCGTAGCCCCCCCTTCCTCGAAGAGGGCGCGAGGCATGCGCCTCCTAGTAGGCGTGGTCCTGGCCGAAGCCGCGGAAGAGGGTCAGGATCAGGATCTTGAGGTCGAGGAGCAGCGACCAGTTCTCGATGTAGTAGAGGTCGAACTCGATCCTCTTCTCGATCGAGGTGTTGCCGCGCCAGCCGTTCACCTGGGCCCAGCCGGTCATCCCGCTCTTCACGCGGTGGCGGCGCATGTACCGGGGGATGCGCTCCCGGAACTGCTGCACGAACGGCGGGCGCTCCGGGCGCGGCCCCACGAGGCTCATGTCGCCGAGGAAGACGTTCAGGAGCTGCGGCAGCTCGTCGAGGTTGTGGCGGCGGAGCCAGCCCCCGATGGGCGTTCGGCGGGGGTCGTCCGAGGTCGCGAAGATCGGGCCGGTGTCCCTCTCGGCCTCGTCCACCATGGTACGGAACTTGAAGAGCTGGAACGTCTTCCCGTCGAGGGTCATGCGCTCCTGCCGGAGCAGGACCGGGCCCTTTCCGCCGAAGAGGCGGACGAGCAGGCAGAGGATCGGCAGGACAGGAATGACCGTGAGGGCCAGCAGGAGCAGCCCGGAGACCGCGAAGTCCATCAGCCGCTTGACCATGCTGCTCCAGCCCTGGAGCGGCACCTCGTTGAGGCTGATGATCGGGATCCCGTCGAGGTCCTCGAGCGCGGCCTTGATGGTCGCGTACTGCACGACGTCGGGAACGACCTTGATGTCGACGCACTCGTTGCTCAGCCCCTTGACGAGCGGGACGAGGCGGGCGTGGTCCTCGAGGGGAAGGGCCACGTAGAGCTGATCAGCCTGGCTGCGCTCGATGGCCTCCTTCGCCTGGTCGATCGTGCCCAGCACCGGCAGGCCCGCGTACCCGAGGGCGTCCGGCCCTTCGCCCAGGAATCCAACCACCCGGTAGCCGAGCTTGCGGTGGGCGAGGAGGGCCTCGGCGACCGTGCGCCCGAGCTCGCCGGTCCCGGCCACGACCACCCGGGTCAGGTTCTCGCCGGCCGCCCAGCGGCGCTCTTGCCAGGCGCGCACGGCCCAGCGCCCCCCGTTGAGGAGCAGGACGTCGAGGACGACGAAGATGGCGAAGACCGCCTGGCTGTACTCCCACCGCGGCGCGATCTCGGGCTGGAAGCGGTAGTAGACGCGGACGTACAGGGTGGCGCCCAGCGTCAGGGCGGAGGCGATGAGAACGCTCAGGACGATCGCGAAGAGCTCGTCGATGCGGCTCCGCCCGTGCTTGAGCTGGTAGAGGCCGTGGAAGTACAGGACGACCGGCCAGAGCATCGCCATGAGAGGCAGCAGCAGCAGGTACCGCGAGGGGTCGGGGACTCCCTTGGTGACGGGGAGCACCCACCCGACGGCGTCCACGTGGAAGCGCAGCGCGTAGGCGAGGAGCCAGGCGAGGGCGGTGGTCGTCACGTCGACCGCGACGTGGATCGCCACCATCCTCCTCGTCTGGAACTTCAGCATCCGGGCTCCCTGCGGCCGAGCGCGTCGTCGACGAAGGAGCGCACGCGCTCCTCGAAGACCTCCAAGCGGAGCGCCTCGGCCCTGGCTCGAAGGGCGAGTCTATCAAAGCGGGTCGTTTCGAGGGTAGCCACGGCCGCGCGCAGCGCGGCGGCGGTCGGCTCGTGGAACACGAGTCCGGTGCGCCCGTGCTCGACCGTCTCGGCGCCGCCGCCCTGGGCGAAGACGACCGCCGGCCGGGCGCAGGCGAGGGCCTCGAGGGGGACGATCCCCGCGTCCTCCACTCCCGGCATGAGGACGGCCCGGCACCCGCGGTACAGCTCGCGCAGCGTCTCGTCGTCCACCCGGCCGAGGAACGCGGCCTCGGGCGGAGCGAGGGCCCGCAGCCGGGCCTCCTCCGGCCCCGTTCCGACGATCCGCACCGGCCAGCCCGTGCCGCGGTACGCGTCGAGGACGAGCTCGAGGCGCTTGTACGGGGCGAGGGCGGAGACGACGAGGTCGTAGGCGCCGGGGCGGTCGTCCCCGGGGGTGAAGAAGCCGGTGTCCACCGGCGGGGGGATCACGACCGAGTCCCGGCCGTAGTAGCGGCGGATGCGATCGGCGACGTACGCGCTGTTCGCGGCGAAGCGGTGGACGCGGGCGGCGGTCCGCACGTCCCAGGCACGCAGGCGCGCGGCGATCGGCCGGACGAGAAGGCGGGCCAGGGGGGACACGCGGCCGGGGCCGAAGTAGTCGTCGTAGCGGTCCCACACGTAGCGCATCGGCGTGTGGCAGTAGCAGAGGTGCAGCGCGCCCGGCGCGGGGCGCACGCCCTTCGCGGCGCAGTGGGAGCTCGACACGACGAGGTCGAACTCGCCGAGATCGAACGACTCCGCCGCCGCCGGGAAGAGCGGCAGGTAGTGACGGTAGCGCGTGGCGACCGCGGGCAGGCGCTGGACGAAGGAGGTCCGGATCTCGCGGGCCTCGAGCTCGGGCGCGACCGAGCCCTTCACGTGCAGGAGGGTGAAGATGGGCGCGTCCGGGAAGAGGCGGGCCAAGGCCAGGAGGACCTTCTCGCCTCCCCGCATCCCGGTGAGCCAGTCGTGGACGAGCGCGGCCTTCAGCTCGTGGCCTCCGCGGGGGCGGGCACGGGACGCCCGAGAGCCTTCATGTACCCGGCGTGGATGGAGCGCACGGAACGCTCCCAGCTGAACTGCGCCGCCCGCTCGAGCCCGCGCTCCACGAGCCCCCGCCGGAGCTCGTCGTCGTCGAGGACGCGCGCGATCCCCTGGGCGATCGCCTCCTCCGAGTAGGGGTCCACGAGCAGCGCCCCGTCGCCCACGACCTCGGGCAGTGACGAGATGCGGGAGGTCACGACCGGCGTGCCGCAGGCCATGGCCTCGAGCGGCGGGAGGCCGAAGCCCTCGTAGAGCGACGGGAAGGCGAACACCGCGGCCATGCGGTAGAGGGCGGCGAGCGTGCCGTGGGGGACGAAGCCGAAGAAGCGCACGTCCTGGCGCACGCCGGACTCCTCGACGGTGCGGCGCAGGGAGCCGTAGCGGCTCACGTCTTCGCCGATGAGGACGAGGCGGAGGTCCTCGTTGCCCTCCAGCGCCCGCACTCGAGCGAACGCGCGGATGAGGCGCTCGAGGTTCTTGTGCGGCTTCACGTTGCCGGCGAAGAGCACGAAGCGGCCGCGCAGCTGGTAGCGCTCCCGCACGCGCTCCATCTCGACGGGCCCGGGGTCCTGCAGCAGCTCCGCGTCGATCGCGTTCGGGACGACGTGCACCTTCTCCGGGTCGGCCCAGGGGTAGAAGCGGAGGATGTCGGCGCGCGAGGCCTCGGACACGGTGAAGACGAGGGCGCTGCGGCGGACGGCGCTGCCCATCATGAAACGGGCGTAGCGGAAGGCCATCCGGCTGGGCAGGTACTGCGGGAAGAGCAGGTGGATGCAGTCGTGAATCGTCACGACCGACGGGACCGTGCACAGGAGGGGCCGGACGTAGTGCGGCGAGTGGAGGAGCTCCGCCCCCAGACGGCGGAGCTTGAGCGGGAGCAAGACGTGCTCGCGCAGGCCGTAAGGGGCCGAGCCGTCGACCACCGGGACGAAGTTCTCCGCGAGGTCCCGCAGCGTCGGCTCGTCGGCCGGGTTGCAGAAGAGGAGGTACGTGGTCTCGTGATCGAACCGCGCGAGGTGGCGCACCACGTTGCGGACGTACGTCCCGATCCCGTAGTCGTTCCACTTGCGAACGTCGATCGCGATCTTCACGGGGCCCCGGGGGCCAAGTGCCCGCGTAACAGTAACATGAGGACCGTTCACGGCCCAAGCAAACGAACC
>JBGPQQ010000258.1:0-5530 GCA_041489115.1 Vicinamibacteria bacterium
CTCGTCTTCGCCCCGACGGAGGAGGCCCTCGCCCGAGTTCGTGCCCTGGCGGAGCGGACTCTCAGCGCCGAGGAGTTCCGCACCGCCCTGGCGGTGCCCTTGGGCAAGGCCGAAGAGGAGGAGGCGCGCTCCCTCATCCGGTGGTTTCGAAGGCGGTATCCCACCCCGGCCGATCGTCTCGCCTACGCCCGGCGCGCCTACCGCCGCTGGGCGACGGCCCGGCCGCAAGGGGTCAGGTCGAGAAGTTCGGCACGAACCGGCGAGATTGGCTCCTGACTCTGTCGGCGAACTGGTGCATCCGATGAGACGATCGAGTCGCGAGTATCGCGTGTCCGCCTTCATCCTCGCCTGCACGGCCCTCTCGCTGCTTCTCGAGGCACGGGCGTCGACGGCGCAGGATGATCCTCTCTGGCCCGACCGGCAGGCAATCGAGCACTTCCTGAAGAAAGCCAAGGTCACCGCGCGCAAGAAGATCGGCACCGGCGTGACGAAGCCCGAGAAGGTGACCCTCGAGCTCGATGGGGCCGTCCGCCACGCCGTCTTCAAGAAGATCGACGAGAAGTTCGACAACTGGCGGAACGAGGTGGCCGCCTACGAGCTCGACAAGCTCCTCGGGATCGGGATGGTGCCACCCACCGTCGGCCGGAGCGTCGGGGGGCGCATGGGCTGTCTCCAGCTCTGGGTGACCGGCTCCACGATGGACGAACACGAAGGGGGCTTTCCCGACATCGAGAAGTGGCGCGACCAGGTGAGCGTCATGTGGCTGTTCGACGACCTCATCGCGAACGTCGATCGCCACCTGAACAACGCGATGGCCTCGCCGGGGCACCGCCTGATGCTGATCGACCACTCGAGGTCGTTTCGCGACAACGAAGAGCTTCGGAACGACCTGAATGCGAAGGTCGACGGTACCAACGCCCGCCTCTGGGGCGTCGAGCCCGACGCGAAGCTCGAGCGCTTCCCGACTCGCTATCCGCGGTCGCTGATCGGGCGCCTTCGGAGCTTGACCGACAAGGAGATCAAGGACGCCATCGATCGCTACGTCTGGGGTTGGAAGCAGAAGCTCGTCTTGGAGCGCCGCAAGCGCATTCTGGAGCGCGTGGAGTCCATGGGCCCCGAAGCCATTCACACCGCACCCTAGGATCGACAGGGGCCCTTCTGGCTCGCCCAAGCCGCGGCCTCGGCATGATCCCGCCCAGCGTGGAGCGGCCCAGACCACTCCCGGGCCTTCAGGGACGTCGTCGACCTGAGCAAGTTCCAGAAACTCCTCTTCGTGGACGCGCCGCTCTGGGAGCGGATGCAGGCCCTGACCATGGAGACGATCCACCCCACGCTCGGCAAGTGGGTGAGCAAGGGCATGCTCTACGCGCTGCTGCAACGCCGGGACCGGATGAAGGTGGAGATCGACAAGCTCCTCGCCGCCCGAGGTCCCTCCATCTGGCTTCGGTGATCACCGGTCGGCGGCGCCGAGGGGGAGTGCGCCGGGGGGCACGCCTCCCCCTCGGATGGTCGAGCCGCCGCGCGGCCGGCGTCGGTTGCGGCGGGACGGAGACTACTTGTCCGTGCGAACGTCGATCCTCACCGCGTTCAGCTCGGTCTTCTCCGTTCCGAATGACCCGAGACAGATGACGCGAAGGCCTTCCTTGACCTTGTCGAGCGTGGCCTTTGCGTTGCGGTAGGTGAACTTGGTGTCGGGTGTGTAGACGACCGTCCACTCCGTGCTGGTGGTCTTTCTCTGCCGGATCCTGATCTCCGACTTCTGCTTGTCGATGCTCAGCACGGTTCCTTCGAGGCGGTCGAGCTTGGTCTTTTCGTCCTTTGTGGCCTGAGCGTGCAGTCCGGCGGCCAGCCCCAGCGACGAGACCAACGCCACCGCGAGGATGCTGGCGATACCGCGTGTCATGAAACTCCTCCTTGTCTGCAAGACTCCTGGTAGGAGTGTAGTGGTGTCCCCGTAACGTAAATGGGAGAATCACGACGCTCTTCGCCCCCGTGGCGGCGGCAGACCCGGGGGAGTCGTCCGGCCCTACTTCACCCCCTCGGCCAGGAAGAGGTTGTGGAGGAACTGGTAGTACCTGTACGCGTAACCCTGACCATCGGGCGTCACGGCCCGTGCCGAGAGGCCCCAGACGCCGGCCATGTCGGCCGGCTTGAACTCGTGGAGGAGCGTTCGTGCACCGCTCGCGAGAACGACCCGGTAGATACAAATGGGCGTCGTGCGCGTCGGCCTCGGCCCGCTGACGAGCAGCGAGGCGCCGTCGTCCGAGAAGCGCAGGGGGACCGTCCCGGGCTCGAGCCCCGGCACCTCGTGTGCCTCGCCCCCCTCGAGCGGGTACAGGGTCACCCGGTTCGTTGGGCCGAGGCCCGCGACTCGGCGCCCGTCACAGGGAATGTGGCCGCCCACCCCGACCCCTTCAGGGGTGACCGCCCGCCGGCCTCCGCCCTCCAGATCGAACAGGAAGATCCGCCGCCCCCGATCGGCTTCGAGCTCGCGGCCCCAGACGAGGATGCGCTTGCCGTCAGGAACCCAATCGGCCGTGTAGACCCGCAGACCCGGGGTGGCATGTCGCGGGCGTCCCCCGCGCCGACAGGGATGACCCGCAGACCCGACGACCTCGGCACCCCGAACGTCCAGAACTCGGGCATCACGAGGGCCCATCGACCATCGGGAGACAGGGCGGTGGGCTCGCCGCGCTCGGCCAGGCGCATGGGCGGGGACCCGTCGGTCTGCCTCATGTAGGCGAAGACCTTGTCGCCCGTGGCGGCCCCCGACTCACCCAGGAGGACCCACCGCCCGTCGGCCGACATGTCCGCGACCCAGGTGCCGTCGAACACCGACAGCTCGCGTTCCTGGACTTCGCCGGGGGCGCGAGCGAAGACCCTTACTCGCGTGAATGCGTGCTCGAGCAGGACGAGGCCGTCGCGGGACACGTCGTAGATCGTCAGAGCTCCGGGAATACGGAGGAGCACGCGGCGCCGGCCGTAAATGGAGACGGCCTCGAGGGGGCGCTCCTGTGTGGCATCGCTCGCGCTGAACCAGATCTCCTCCCCGTCCGGTGACCAGGACCACCAGGTCCCATGCCCCCACTCCGGAGCCTTGATGGAGAAGGAGCGGCCGCTCGCCGTTTCCAGCACGCGGTAGCCGTCGGACGTGCCGAATGCCAATCGGTCACCACGAGGCGAGAACCTGGGGCACGTGAGCGGCTGGTCGGCCGAGACCTGGCGGGCCAGGACCGTCCCCAGGGGGAACTCGATCTGCTGATCCCCCTTCACGGTCCGAAGGGCGGCAAACCTCTCGCCGTCGGGGGCCCAGTCGGCGCAGACGACGCCCTCCGCAACGGGCCGAGGCGTTCCGCCCGAAAGGGGCACGCGAGCCAGTGTTCCCGGCCCAAAGGGGTACACGGATCCCTCCGTGAGCAACATCGCCAGCTCGCCCTTCGAGGAGACACCCACCACTTGCCCCGGGGGGAGCCCGAGGGATTTCGATTCGGGAGAATCCGTTCGGACGGAGTAGATCTGGGGCGCCGCCGCGTCATCCCAACTGGCGGTGTAGACCACGGTCTTCCCGTCGGGCGTGAAGCGTCCCGATGAGACGATGCCGCGGCCGAAGGTGATCTGGCGGAAGGTCGGGATCCGGGCAGGCGCTGACCTCCGGCCCAGCAGGAAGCTGCCGGCCAGGGCCGCGGCGAGGGCGAGGACGGCGACGACGCCGGCCAGCCACCAGCGACCGCGCCGGGCGGCAGCCGCGGCCTTCGGCCGGCCGACGATCTCGGATGTCCCCGAAAAGCCCTCCAGCTCGAAGACGAGGTCCCGCGCCGACTGGAAGCGGTCTCCCGGCTTCTTCTCGAGGCAGTGCCGGACGAGCCGGTCCAGCGCCGCCGAGACCTTCCCGTCCTCCGGGAGCTCCGGCGGCTCCTCCTTCAGGATCGCGTTCAGCGTCTCCACCGACGTGTCCTTGTGGAACGCACGCCGGCCCGTCAGCATCTCGTACAGGACCGCCCCGAGCGCGAAAACGTCCGAGCGGTGGTCCGCGGCCTCACCCCTCACCTGCTCCGGTGACATGTAGCCGACCGTACCCACCACCACTCCAGGCGCCGTGTCCTTCGCCAGCGTCGGCGACTCCGTGCCTTCTTCCGCCCCCATCACCGTCTGCCGCGCCAGGCCGAAGTCCAGGATCTTCACGATCCCGTCCTTCGTCAGGAACAGGTTCTCGGGCTTGAGGTCGCGGTGGACGATCCCTTTGTCGTGGGCCGCGGCCAGACCCCGCGCCACCTGCAGAGCGTGCTCGGCCGCCTTGCGAACCGGAATGGCTCCGGTCTGCAGACGCTCTCGCAGCGTCTCGCCCTCCAGGAGCTCCGTGACCAGGTAGGGCGCGCCCTCGTGGTCCCCCACGTCGTAGACGGCGAGGACGTTCGGGTGGTTGAGGGCGCCGGCGGCGCGGGCCTCGTGCTCGAACCGGTGGCGACGCGAAGGGTCGGCCGAGACCGTGGCCGGCAGCACCTTGATCGCAACCGCGCGGCCCAGGCGGGTGTCGCGGGCCCGGTAGACCTCACCCATCCCCCCGGCACCCAGCCCGCCGAGGATCTCGTACGGTCCCAGCCGCTCGCCCGCGCGCAGCGCCATCACCCGCCTCGCCCGACTGGCGTCGAGCGGAACCTAGCACCGGCGCGCTCGAGAGGGAATGTCCGGTCGTTTGAAGGTCCGCAGACGATCGGCTCGGTTGCGAGGGGCTAGAACACCCCCGCCAGACACAATGGGGTCAGATCTTGAATCTACTCACGAGGCGTCAGCTAGACGCGATCCCGCTGCTGAACAGGCCGCGAAAACGCCTGAGTTCAAGACCTGAGCCCCGTCAGGCGAAGTTCCGCAGGTACCCCAGGGACTGCCGCAGGGCCTGCCTCCTCGTCTCGAGCGAGCCCTCGCAGGCGCGGTCCTCGACCTCGACGCAGACCGGCCCGGCGTAGCCCGTGTCGGAGAGCACCGAGAAGAAGCGCCCCCAGTCGACCTCGCCGAGCCCCGGCAGCTTCGGGTTGTGAAACTCGAGCGGCGTCGCCAGGATGCCGACGTCGTCGAGCCTTTCGGGGTCCAGCCGCACGTCCTTCGCGTGAACGTGGAAGATCCGCGCCTTGAACTCCCGGAGGGGCTTCAGGTAGTCCATGTGCTGCCAGACGAAGTGCGACGGATCGAAGTTGAGACCGAAGCTCGGGCTCGGGATGTCGGCGAACATGCGCCGCCAGATCGCCGGGCTCGTGGCCAGGTTCTTCCCCCCCGGCCACTCGTCGCCGGTGAAGAGCATCGGGCAGTTCTCGATGCCGATCCTCACTTCGTGCTGCTCGGCGTACGCGACGAGCGGCCGCCACGTCTCGAGGAACCGCGGCCACTGCGCGTCCACGGTCTTCGTCCAGTCGCGGCCGACGAAGGTGTTGACCAGGTTCACGCCGAGGAGCGGCGCCGCCCCGATCACGGCCTTCAGGTGCTCGACGTAGACCTGCGCCTCGGCCGGGTCGGGAGCGAGCGGGTTCGGGTAGTA
>JBGPQQ010000259.1:0-5515 GCA_041489115.1 Vicinamibacteria bacterium
ACTTCATCCCCCGCTTCACGGCCGAGAAGTACGACCCCGCCGCCTGGGCGGAGCTGTTCAGGAGAGCCGGCGCGCGCTTCGTCGTGCCGGTGGCCGAGCACCACGACGGCTTCCCGATGTACGACACGGCCCTCAGCGGCTGGAGCGCGGCGAAGATGGGGCCGAAGCGGGACCTGATTGGAGACCTCGCCCGGGCAGTCCGCGAGAAGGGCCTGGTCTTCGGTTTGTCGACCCACCGCGCCGAGCACTGGTGGTTCTACGACCGGGGGATGACCTTCGACTCGGACGTCCGCTCGAAGAAGTGGCACGACTTCTATGGCCCCGCGCAGCCGGAGAAGACCCCCGACGGCAAGCCCAACCCGCCCGACCGTGAGTACCTCGACGACTGGATGGCGCGCACCGTGGAGCTCGTCGAGAAGTACCGCCCGCAGCTCGTCTGGTTCGACTGGTGGATCGAGCAGCCCGTCTTCGAGCCCTACCTGCGCCGCTTCGCGGCCTACTACTACGACCGCGGCGCCGGCAGCGGTGACACCGTCGCCATCAACTACAAGAACAAGGCCTTCCCCGACGGCGCCGCCGTGCTCGACGTCGAGCGCGGCCAGCTCGCGGCGATCCGGCCGTTCTTCTGGCAGACCGACACTTCGATCTCGAAGAACTCCTGGGGCTACGTGAAGGAGCAGGACTACAAGACCGCCGACTCCATCGTCGACGACCTCGTGGACATCGTGTCGAAGAACGGGGCCCTCCTGCTGAACATTGGCCCGCGTCCCGACGGCACGATCCCGGAGGAGGAGCAGCGGATCCTGCTCGAGATCGGCCGGTGGCTCGAGACGAACGGCGAGGCGGTCTACGGCACCCGCCCGTGGTCGGTCTACGGCGAGGGGCCCACGCCCGTCGTGGAGGGCAGCTTCAACGACACGAAGCGCGCCGCGTTCACCGGGGAGGACATCCGCTTCACGGCGAAGGGCACGACGCTCTACGCGATCGCCCTCGCCTGGCCGGCGAACGGCCGGCTGCTCGTCCGGGCGCTGGCCCGCGGCGGGGAGATGGCGCCCGCCGCCATCACCGCCGTCGATCTTCTGGGCAGCGCGGAGAAGCTGAAGTGGGAGCGGCGGGGGGACGGCCTGGTGGTCGAGCTGCCGGCGCCGCCGCGGGGCGAGCACGCGTTCGCACTGCGCATCGCCACGCAGTAGGACGACGCCCGCCTCGCCGTGCGACAATCCCCGCGCAGGCGGGAGCGAGAGCAGCCTTGGCCAAGATCCTCATCGTGGACGACGAGCCCGGGATCCGCTTCGGGGTCCGGGACTTCCTGGAGAGCGAGGGCCTCGAGGTCGAGGAGGCCGACACCGTCGCCGCGGCCGAGAAGGCCGTGCGCGAGGGGCACCCCGACGCGGTGGTCCTCGACCACATGCTGCCCGACGGGACGGCCCTCGACCTGCTGCCGCGGATCCGCGCGATCGACGCGTCGCTGCCCGTCGTGGTGCTGACCGGCCACGCGACCATCGACCTGGCCGTCCGCGCGGTCAAGGAGGGCGCCGACCAGTTCCTGGCGAAACCCGTGGAGCTGCCCGCCCTGCTCGTGATGGTCCAGCGGCTGCTGGAGACCCAGCGGGAGAAGCGCCGCCAGATCGCGGGGCGCGCGCGGCAGGCCCGCGAGGCCGTCGACCCCTTCACCGGGACCTCGGCCGCCATCCGCGGGCTCGCCGAGCAGGCGCACCGGGTGGTGGCCACGAGCAGCCCGATCCTGATCGAGGGGGAGACGGGCAGCGGCAAGGGCGTCCTCGCCCGCTGGCTCCACCGGAACGGCCCCCGGGCCGAGGAGCCGTTCGTGGACATGAACTGCGCCGGCCTCAGCCGGGAGTTCCTCGAGACGGAGCTCTTCGGCCACGAGAAGGGGGCCTACACCGGCGCCGTCTCCAGCAAGCAGGGGCTGCTCGAGGTGGCGCACCGCGGCGTCGTGTTCCTCGACGAGATCGGCGACCTGGATCCCCAGGTCCAGCCGAAGCTGCTGAAGGTCCTCGAGGAGAAGCGCTTCCGGCGCCTCGGCGACGTCCGCGATCGGCAGGTGGACGTGCAGCTCGTCGCCGCCTCGCACCAGAACCTGCCCCAGCTCGTGCGGGAGAAGAAGTTCCGCGACGACCTCTACTTCCGCATCAGCACGATCCCCCTCCGCATGCCGCCGCTGCGGGAGAGGCCGGAGGACATCCCGATCCTCGCGCGCCAGCTCCTCGAGGGCTTTGCCGGCGATGTCGGCCGCCGCGGCCTCCGCCTCTCGCCCGAGGCCGAGCGCGCCCTCCGCTCCTACTCGTGGCCCGGCAACGTGCGGGAGCTCCGCAACGTGCTGGAGCGGGCGCTGCTCCTGTGCGGGCGCGACGTCCTCGAGCCCGCCGACCTGCGCTTCGAGGGGCCCGGGGCCGCCCTCACGGCGCCAGCCGAGGGGTCCGCCGCCGAGATGTACCTCACCCTCGAGGATCTCGAGAAGGTGCACATCGAGCGCGTCCTGCGCGAGATGGGGGGGCGGGTCGCGGAAGCCTCCCAGCGGCTGGGAATCCCCCGCAGCACGCTCTACCAGAAGATCAAGAAATTCTCGATCACCCTGCCCCGGACGCCCTGACGCCCGTCCCAAGTCTGGAGGGAGTCTGGGGGGCGTCTGCCTGCTGGAAGGCCCCGGAAGCGCGGCCTCGGCCGGACGCCGCAACTCACCACAAGATCTGGTGTCAAAACTCCCCGCCGGCCCGAGAGAGGACGACGCCGGCCGTGGCACGGGTCGTGCTGGCAAACCCCACCGTGGATCCTCGACCCGGGCGGCTGCTGATCGTCGACGACGAGGCCGCGATCCGCTTCGCCCTGTCGGAGTACTTCCGGGAGAACGGCTGGACCGTGGACTCGGCCGCGGAGAAGGAGGAGGCCGAGGCCCTCCTCGCGTGCACCGAGTACGCCGTGGTGATCGCGGACCTGCGCCTCACCGGCATCTACGGCATCGAAGGCCTGGACATCGTCCAGTGGTCCCGCCACCTCCGGCCCGAAACCCGCGTGGTGCTCCTCACCGGCAACGGGACGCCCGAGATCGAGACCGAGGCCCGGCGACGCGGAGCGCACGCCTTCCTCCACAAGCCGCTCCCTCTCCCGCAGCTCGAGGCCGTCGTCGACTCCCTCTTCGGGGCGCCATCGTGAGCACCACGACGCTCCCCATCGTGTGCGCCTGGTGCGAGCGCGTCCGCACGAGCGCCGGCCGCTGGGAGGAGACCGGGGACGTGGACCGCGACCCCGCCGAGGCCACGCACGGGATCTGCCCGGACTGCCTGGTCGAAGAGCAGCGTTTGGCGGCGCTCGCGGTCGAGTGCCATTGAACGGAGAGGCCCGCATCGAGCTCCACGGAGGGGGCTGCTCCTGCCGGGGCGGCGCCTGGGTGCTCCTCGAGTCCACCCAGGGGTCGCCCTGCTCCGGCGGGGCCACGGGCGGCGCGGAGAAGCTCGTGCTGGGCCTCGACGAGTGGCGCGAGCTCGGGAAGCCGGGCTGCCTCGAGGTGTTCCAGGAAACCCAGGGCCGCGCGGAGACCGGCGAGCGGCGCCAGTTCCAGCGCTTCGAGGTGACGATGCCCGTCCGTCTCGCGCGCATCGCCACCTGGCGCGACTCTTCCGCGCAGGTCGAGGAGACGATCGCCGAGGTGATCGCAGACGGCGGGGCGCTCGTGCGCAGCCGCATGGCCCTGGACAAGGGCGAGATGATCCGCTTCTTCGCTGGGGACGGCTACGAAACACGGGCGGAGGTGACGTACGTCTCGACGGGGTCGGGGGCGGGCATGGACGGGGTCCAGCGTCTCGGCCTGAAGTTCCTCGACGCCCCGCTGCCCAAGTCGCTCATTCCCGCAGGCGCCCGGCCGCTTCCGTAGGCGCGGGGGCCGCGGGCCCGGCCAGGGGCAGCGTCACGCAGGCCGCCGTCCCCGCGCCCCGCCCCTCCGACTCCAGCCACACCCGGCCGCCGTGCGACTCGACGACCCGCTTGACCAGCGCGAGGCCCACCCCGCGCCCCTCCACCCGCGGGTCGAGCTTCTCGAAGAGGTCGAAGACGCGGTCGCGGTCGCGGGGCTCGATGCCGATCCCGTTGTCCCGGACGACGAGGACGCCCTTCCCCTCGACCGGCGGGCGAGCTTCCACCGTGACGAGGGGCGAGGCGGCGGTCCCCGCGAACTTCATCGCGTTGTCGAGCAGGTTCTCGAAGACCTGCACCAGCCGTGCGCGGTCCCCGAAAACGACGGGGAGTGGTCCCGCGACCTCGACCCGGGCCTCCCCCGCGGGGCGGCGGCCGCGCACGAGCCGCAGCGCCTCCTGGACGAGCTCCGCCGCCGGCACCGCCACCGGCGGCCCCACCGGCCGCCCCGCGCGCGACAGCTCGAGGAGCTCGTCCAGCAGCTGCTGCAGCTTCCCCACCGCGTCGGTGATGCGCACCGCGTCGGCGGCCAGGCGGTCCGTGCGCCCTTCTCGTGCGTCCCGCTCCACGTAGTGCGCGAAGCCCCGGATCGTGACGAGCGGGGCCTTCAGGTCGTGGGTCACGGTGTAGCCGAAGCGCTCGAGCTCGGCGTTCTTCGCCTCGAGCTCGCGGATGAGCGACTCGCGCACCCGCTCGGCCTTCCTCCGCTCCGAGATGTCCCGGATCGCCACCACCCGGTGGATCTGGCCCCGGTACAGGAACGACCTTCCCTGCACCTCCACCGGGATGCGTTTGCCGTCCCGCCGCTGGGCTTCGATCTCGTAGGGGCGGTCGTAGTCGGCCAGGAGATTCCGGTACACGATCTCGCGGTGCTCGGGGGCGATGAGCTCGTAAGCGTCGCGCCCGACGAGCTCGTGCCACGAGTAGCCGCCCAGCTCGCACAGCACCTGGTTCACGTCCACGATCCGCCCGCCGTCGTGGACGAGGATGGCCTCGAACGCCGCCTCCGAGAGGCTCCGGAAGCGGTCCTCGCTCTCGCGCAGCTGCTCCTCCGCCTCCCGGCGGTCCGTGATGTCGAGGAGGAGGCCCAGCAGCCGGTCGGCGCCGATCGGCGAGGCGTGGACGAGGCAGTGCCGCAGCGAGCCGTCCTTGCGGCGGATGCGCACCTCGTTGCGGCCGGCGCCGAGCGCGAGCAGGCCCATCAGCCGTTCCGCGAGGATCCGGCTCTCGTCTCCGGCCAGCAGGTCGGCGATCGACATCCCCACGAGCTCCCCGCGCGCGTAGCCGGTGAGGGCGCAGGCCGCGCCGTTGGCCTCGAGGTACTGTCCCCGGTTGTCCGAGACGAAGAGCGCGATGGGCGACGCCGTGAAGTAAGCGCGGTAGAGGTCCCCGCTCTCCCGCAGGGCCTCCGCCGACCGCAGCCGCTCGATCGCGCTCGCCAGGTGGCTCGCCAGCACGCCCAGCAGCCGCTCGTCCGCCTCGGTGAAGGCCCCGAGCCTCGGGCTCTCCGCGTCGAAGACCCCCAGGACGCGCGCTCCGACCTTGAGCGGCACGCAGATCTCCGAGCGCATCTCGGGGTCGAGGG
>JBGPQQ010000260.1:0-5479 GCA_041489115.1 Vicinamibacteria bacterium
GATGACCTCATCTCCTTGGCCGGCGGCGACTTATGCCCCAGCGATGACGTGACAGTATACCGGGAGCCCGCCCTCCGCGGCAAGGTGACCCCGAGGAGCTCCGTCATGCACCCGAGGAGCTTCGGTCCGTGGGCGTGCGACGAGGGATTTGCCGTCTCAGGACAGTCAAAGGCTCTCTCGGGGCCGGGCCGGCGGTGCCCCTCAGTGGCAAGAGACCGGCCAAACGGACCAGATACCCTCAGGGCCAGGCAGACGGAGCCCTTCGGGTAGCATCAATCCGTGAAGCGGTACTTGACCAGGGCCCAGAGGGCCGGGAAGCCGTCCTTCCAGGAGATCTTCTTGCCCTCGCCGTAGTCCCGTCCCTCGTAGGTGATCGGCACCTCGTAGACGCGCGCTCCCCGCTTGAAGAGCTTGGCGGTGATCTCCGGCTCGATCCCGAAGCGGTTGCTCTCGAGGCGGAGCTCCTTCAGCACGTCCGCGCGGACCGCCTTGAAGCACGTCTCCATGTCCGTCATGGTCGTGTTGTAGAGCACGTTGGTGACCAGGTTCAGGAAGAGGTTGGCGAGGTAGTGCGTGAAGAGGAAGCACCGGTGCCGGCCGATGAACCGGCTCCCGAAGACGGCGTCGGCCTTGCCCTTGACGATGAGGTCGATGAGCTCGGGGTATTCCTCGGGGCTGTACTCGAGGTCGGCGTCCTGGACCACGATCACGTCGCCGGTGGCCTCGGCGATGCCGCGCCGCACCGCCGCCCCCTTCCCGCGGTTCCGGTCCTGGAGGAGGAGCCGGAAGCCGCGGGCGCGCGCCAGGGACGAAAGCGCCTCGCGCGTGCCGTCGGTCGAGGCGTCGTCCACCGCGACGAGCTCGATCCGGAGCGGCACCGCGAGCACGCGCCCCACGATCTCCTCCACCGTGGCCCGCTCGTTGTAGACCGGCATCACCACGGTCAGGAGCGGGTCCGCGAGCGGCGTGCGCCGCGGGACGATCTTCCCGGGTGCGGTCACCGCCTCCCGATCCCCTCGTAGTGGAACCCGAGGTCGCGCAGGACCCGCGGGTCGTAGATGTTGCGGCCGTCGAAGACCGCCGGGTGCCGCATGAGGGCCTTGATCTTCGCGAAGTCCGGCTCCCGGAACTCGTTCCACTCGGTGACGACCACGAGCGCGTCGGCGCCGGTGACGGCCTCGTACGCCCGCCCGCAGAGCGTCACGCGGTCCCCGAAGACCCGGCGGGCCTGCTCCTCCGCCTTGGGATCGTAGGCCCGCACCCCCGCCCCCCCGGCCAGCAGCCCCTCGATGATGGCGATGGCCGGGGCCTCGCGCATGTCGTCGGTCCGGGGCTTGAAGGCCAGCCCCCAGACGGCGACCGTCTTCCCCGCGAGGCCGCCGAGGTGCGCCGCCACCCGGGGGACGAGGGCTGACTTCTGCTCTTCGTTCGTGCGTTCCACGGCCTCGACGACGTGCAGCCGGTGGCCGGCGTCCTGGCCCATGCGGATGAGCGCCTTCACGTCCTTCGGGAAGCACGACCCGCCGTAGCCCACGCCCGGGAAGAGGAACGACGACCCGATCCGGGCGTCCGTGCCCATGCCCATGCGCACCTGGCGGACGTCCGCCCCCACGCGGTCGCAGTAGTTGGCGATCTCGTTCATGAACGAGATGCGGGTCGCCAGCATCGCGTTCGCCGCGTACTTCGTGAGCTCCGCCGAGGGCGGGTCCATCACGAGGATGGGCTTGCCCGTGCGCACGAAGGGCTCGTACAGCTTGCGCATGACCACCTCGACGGCCGGGTCGTCGGTCCCGATCACGACGCGGTCCGGCTTGAGGAAGTCGTCGACGGCCGTCCCTTCCTTCAGGAACTCGGGGTTCGAGACGACCGCGAACGGGTGCTTCGTCAGCGACGACACCACGTCCCGGACCTTCCCCGCCGTCCCCACCGGGACCGTGGACTTGTTCACGAGGATCTTGTAGCCGTTCATCGCGCGGGCGATGCCCCGCGCCACGTCGAGCACGTGGGTCAGGTCCGCCGAGCCGTCCTCGTCCTGCGGGGTCCCCACCGCGATGAAGATCACCTCGCTCGCCCGCACGGCCTCGTCGAGGTCCGTGGTGAAGCGCAGGCGCTCCTCGGCGACGTTCCTCGGGACCATCTCGTTGAGGCCGGGCTCGTAGATCGGGATCTCGCCCCGCCGCAGACGGTCGACCTTCTGCGCGTCGTTGTCCACGCAGGCGACGAAGTTGCCGTTCTCGGCGAGGCACGCCCCCACCACCAGCCCGACGTAGCCGGTACCGACGACACCTACGTTCACGAGAGCTTCCCTCCCTCACCCGAAACCTCGCGAGATTAGCACGAAAGGCACTCCTGCTATCATTCACCAGCAGATGGACTTCGGCCTCGACGTGCGCCCCGCCCTCTCCCGGCCAACCGGGGTCGGGACGTACGTCCTCGCTCTGGCCGAGCGCCTCCCGCGCCTCGCGCCCGACGACCGCTTCCACTTCTTCTCCGCCTCGATCAAGGACCGCTACCCCGCGCGCGCCTGGGCCCCGAACGTCCGCCTCGTGGACCGGCGTTTGCCCGTGCGCGGGCTGAACGCGGCCTGGAACCACCTCGGCTGGCCGCCGCTCGACCGTCTGGTGGGCGCCTCCCTCGACCTCGTCCACTCGCCGACCCCGCTCCTCGTTCCCTGCCGGAGAGGCAAGCGCATCGTCACCGTCCACGACCTCTTCTTCCTGAAGCACCCCGACCTCGTGGAGGGCGAGGTGCGCCGCGACTACGTCTCTCTCGTCCGCGACCACGTGCGGCGCGCGGACGGCGTCCTGTGCGTGTCCGAGTACACGGCCGCGGAGACCCGCCGCCTGCTCGACGTGCCCGAGGAGAAGATCGCAGTCACCCCGCACGGCGTCGACCCCACCTACCGCGAGGCCCCGCCGGACGGCCGGGTCGAGGAGACGCTGCGCCGCCTGCGCCTGCCGCGCGGCGCCATCCTCTACGTGGGGAGCGCCGAGAAGCGGAAGAACCTCGTCACCCTTGTCATGGCGTACATGACCCTGGCCCGGCGGCGCCGCCTGCCCCCGCTCGTGCTCGCCGGTCCCGGCTCCGACTGGGCTCAGGGCGGCAACCGGGTAGGGCCTCAGATCGTGGCCACGGGCTACCTCGACAAGTCGGACGTCCGCGCCCTGATGGCCGCCTCGTCGATGCTGGTGCTGCCCTCGCTCGAGGAAGGCTTCGGCCTGCCGGTGGTCGAGGCGATGGCCGCGGGGCTCCCGGTCGTGTGCTCCGCGGGCTCGGCTCTCGCCGAGGTGGCCGGCGACGCCGCGTGTCTCGTGGACCCCCACGACGTCAACGGCCTGGCCCACGCCGCCGAGCGGCTGCTCGACGACGAGGCCCTCGCCGCGGAGATGCGCCGCCGCGGCCTCGAGCGCAGCCAGCGCTTCGACTGGGCCGACACCGCCGCCCGGACCCTGGCCTTCTACCGGAAGGTCCTTGGACGCTAGGCCGCTCGTCGTCGGGATCGACGCCCGTGAGCTCGCGGGCCGGCCCACGGGGACCGGCCGCTACCTGCGCAACCTGCTCCGGCACTGGCGCGACGCCGGCGACCGGCTCGTCTGCTACTTCAACGGGCCGCCGGCTCTCGATCCCGTCCTCGACCACCCGGCCGTCCGGAAGCGCCCCCTCGGCGACGGCTGCGCGCGGGGGCTCGTCTGGCAGGAGAGGCTCGTGCCCCCGGCAGCGCGGGCGGACGGCCTCGACGTCTTCTTCTCCCCGGCCTACTCCTGCCCCCTCTCTCTCGACCTCCCCCGGGTCACGACCGTCCACGACCTCTCTTTCTTCGCTCACCCGCAGGACTTCGCCTTCGTCGACGCCCTGCGCCGTCGCGTCCTGGTGGGCCTCTCCCTGCGTGCCTCGCGAGTCGTGACGGTGGTTTCCGACTTCACCAGACGGGAGCTCCTCCGGCTGTTCCCCGACTCCGGCGCGCGCGTCGTCCACGTTCCCCACGGATCCGACGACGACCTGCCGCCCCCTCCCCGGCGCGCGGAAGCCAGGGACCGGCTCGAGGTCGACGGCCCCTACCTGATCACCGTGGGAACGGTGCTCAACCGCCGCTGTGTGCCGGAGCTGCTGCGAGCCACCGCGCGCCTCGTCCGCTGCCACCCGCGGCTCGTCCTGGACGTGGTGGGCGACAACCGCACGCACCCGCGGCTCGACTTCGAGTCGATGGTGGCCGCGGCCGGCCTCGGCTCCCACGTCCGCCTCTCCGGTTTCGTCGAGGAGTGGGAGCTCGCCGACCGGTACGCCGCCGCCGACGCCGCGGTCTTCCTGTCCGAGTACGAGGGCTTCGGCCTTCCCGCCCTCGAGGCCGCCGCCCGCGGCCTGCCGCTGGTCGTCGCCCGCGCGCCCGCGCTCGGCGAGGTCTTCCGCGACGCCGCCCTCCTCGTCGATCCGCGCGACGAGACCGCGATCTCAGCCGCTCTCGATCGCGTGCTCTCGGACGAGGTCCTCCGCTCCGGCCTCGTGCGGGCGGGACGAGCGCTGGCCGCCCGGCACTCCTGGGCCGACACCGCGAGCCGCACGCGCGCGGCCCTGCTGGAGGCCGCGGGGCGGTGAGCGACGCGCCCCGGGTGGCGGTGGTGGTCGTCTCCTTCGAGGCGCGCGAGGCGCTCCTCGCCGGCTTCGGCGCGCTGCGCGCCCACGCTTCCCTCCCCCTCGAGATCGTGGTCGTGGACAACGCCAGCACGGACGGGTCGGCCGACGCCGTCCGCGCCGCCCTCCCCGAGGCCCTCGTCATCGCCAACCCTGAGAACGTCGGCTTCGCGCGAGCCTGCAACCAGGGCTGGCGCGCTTCGAGTGCGCCTTACGTGCTCTTCCTGAACCCGGACGCCGAGGTGACCCCGGGCACGGTCGAGGCACTCGTCCGACTGCTGGAGAGCCGGCCGGAGGTCGGCGCTGCCGGTCCCCGCACCCGCAGCACCGACGGGGCCATCCAGGTCTCCACCGGCCCGGACCTCACCCCCCTCGCCGAGCGGCGACAGCGCCGGCTCGTTCTCGGTGTGGCACGGCGGGAGGCGCGGGCGCTCGCGGAGGCCGAGGCCCTCCACGCGCGCGAGCACGAGCCTCAGTGGGTGTCGGGATCGTGCCTGATCGCGCGCCGTGCGGCGCTCGAGGCCGTCTCCGGCTTCGACGAGCGGTTCTTCCTGTACGAGGAGGACGCCGATCTCTGCCGCCGCCTGCGCTCCGCAGGCTGGCGGGTCGTGTTCACTCCGGCGGCCGAGGTGCGGCACCATCTCGGCCGCAGCATGGCGAAGGCCCCGCGCCGCGCCCGCCTCGAGTATGACCGCAGCCACCTGCTCTACTACCGCAAGCACAACGGGCCGGTCACGCAGGCGGCCCTGCGCCTGCTCCTCGCGGCGCGCGGGCTCGGCGGCTGGCTGCACGGCCTAGCCTCGGGCGACGCCGCCGGGCGCGCCGACGGCGCCGCCCTCGTCCGCCTCGC
>JBGPQQ010000261.1:0-5475 GCA_041489115.1 Vicinamibacteria bacterium
GATCCCGAACCAGCCGTCGACGTCGTTCGGGTTCATGAAGCTCCAGAAGCCGAAGGCCGCGAGCCCGACGTTCATGCCGCGCACGACGCCCTCGGCCACGGTCAGCGTCGCATCCGCCGAAGCGACCCCGGCCGGGTCGTTCATGCGCCAGCCGTAGTAGAAGGTCCCCATCTCGGCGGCGATGAGCCGCTTCCCGCGCTCGCGGCAGTAGTCCACCTGGCGCCCGGTGAGGCTCATCAGGTCCCCGATGGGCGACGTCGAGGCGCCCTCGGTCGGCGGCAGCGTGTCGAAGCGCAGGCTGTAGAAGTGGATCGAGTAGGCGTCCACGAAGGGGTCGATGTCGATCCCGCGCGCCATCTGCTCGGGGAGGAAGAGCACGCGGTGGGTGTACGTGTCGCCGCCGACGAGGCCGACCCTCTCCCGTGGCACGCCGGCGCGGTCGAGCGCGGCGCGCATCTCGCGGTACATGCCCACGTAGTGCCGGTAGACGTCCGGCCCGCCCTCCGGCGTCCGGTAGACCCCGTACTCCATCGGCTCGTTGACCGGGTTGAAGTGGCGGACGCTCTCGAGGCCCAGGTCCTTCACGACGTGCCTCAGCAGCGGCGCCACGAAGCGCTCGGCGTAGGCCGCGTTGTCGCGGGCGGCCATGTTGCAGACCGCGCCCGGGTCCGCCGGCGGCGGGAACTCGTGGGCGGCCGGGACGAGGAAGGTGTCGAGGAGGATGGTGCAGCCGTTCCTCCGCGCCCAGCCGTCGAGCCAGGCGAGGCGCCTCAGGTGAACGGTGCCGGGCCGGAAGGACCCGTCCGGGGTCGCGTGCGGGTCGGGCGGCAGCCCGAAGCGGATGAAGCCTGGTCTCATCTCGTCGAGCGCCGTGCGGATCTCGGCCCACGCCGCCTCGTCGGCGAGGTCGGGGTAGACCTGCGCGTCGAGAGGGTAGCCCTGGTTGCGCGCGTAGTGGCCGCCGGCCCCGAGGTGGTCGAACCAGTTGAAGCCGACGCCGAAGGCCAGCGGCTCGGGGAGCGGCGCGCCGGCGACGAGACGGAACGACGGCCACTCCTGCGCGGGGTCGTCCATCGAGTCGCGGCCCGGGACCGGCTTGACGCCGCCGGTCTGCCAGGCGCCGAGGGCGCGCGGCCCCAGGGCGGCGACCCCCGTCACGGCGGACAGCGACTGCAGCAGGCGGCGGCGCGTGGTCATGGGGGCCTCCTCGAGGATCGCCCGGAGTATAAGGGTCAGCCGCGCTTTTCCCGACCGAAGACGCGGTCGAACACCGCGTCCACGTGGGTGAGGTATCGCTCGAGGCGGAACACCCCCTCGATCTCCGCCTCGCTCAGCACCTTCCGCACCTCGGGGTCGGCCAGCACCCGCTGGCGGAAGTCGCCCTCGCTCTTCCACGCCTCCATGGCGTGCGACTGCACGACCCGGTAGGCGTCCTCCCGGCGCATCCCCTTCGCGGTCAGCTCCAGCAGCAGCTGGCCGGAGAACACCAGCCCCCGGCCGAGGTCGAGGTTCTGGCGCATGCGCGCCTCGTCCACCGTCATGCCCTTCACGATGCGCGTGAAGCGGGCGAGCATGTGGTCGAGGGCGAGGAAGCTGTCCGGGACGATCACGCGCTCGACCGACGAGTGCGAGATGTCGCGCTCGTGCCAGAGGGCGACGTTCTCCATCGAGGCGAGGGCGTTCGTGCGCACGAGGCGGGCGAGCCCGGCCACCTGCTCGCAGCCGACCGGGTTCCTCTTGTGGGGCATCGCCGACGAGCCCTTCTGGCCCGATCCGAACGGCTCCTCCACCTCGCGGACCTCGGTCTTCTGCAGCGCGCGGACCTCCGTCGCGAACTTCTCGAGGCTGGCGGCGATCAGGGCGAGGGTCGTCATGACCTCGGCGTGGCGGTCGCGCTGGAGGACCTGGGAGGAGACGGGCGCGGGGAGCAGGCCGAGCCGCGTGCACACCGCCTCCTCGACCTCGGGGGGCAGGTGGGAAAACGTCCCCACCGCCCCCGAGAGCTTGCCGAAGGCGATGTTGGCCCGGGCGCGATCGAGCCGCGCCAGCTGCCGCTGCAGCTCCGCGTGCCAGAGGGCCATCTTGAGCCCGAAGGTCATCGGCTCCGCGTGGACGCCGTGCGTGCGGCCGATCATCGGCGCGTGCTTGTGCCGCAGAGCCCGCTCCCGCACCGCCTCCATGAGGTCGAGGAGGTCGGCGCGGACGAGATCGCACGCGTCCCGCATCAGGATCGCGAGGGCGGTGTCCACCACGTCCGAGGAGGTGAGCCCGTAGTGCAGCCAGCGCCCCTCGGGCCCCACGTTCTCCGCCACGCAGGAGACGAAGGCGATGACGTCGTGCTGGACCTCCTTCTCGATCTCCTCGATGCGGGCGACGTCGAAGCGGGCCTTCGCCTTGATCGCGGCGAGGGCCTCCTGCGGCACGACGCCGCGCGCGACGAGGACCTCGGTGGCGGCGATCTCCACCTCCAGCCAGGTCGCGAAACGGTTCTCGTCGGACCAGAGGCGGGCCATCTCGGGACGCGAGTAGCGAGGGATCATGACGGTGACCTCACCGGGATGGCGGTAGCGTAGCACGGCGAACGATCGACCCGCCGGCCTGCCCGCCGGGGTTCGGCCTCCCGCCCCCGAACGTCGATCATGGTCGGCCCACCAGGCGGGTCGAACCGGCCGAGCGAGCCACTCCCGCCATAACCACCGCTCACCGTGGCCATCTGGCTCTCTCATTGCACCTCCCCTCATGCGAAGCCTTCGTCTGCGCATTTCGTGCGGAGGCACGAGGCGCACCGGGCCTTCGCCTGGACGCTCGCCCTCGCCGAGAAGCACGGCCTCGGCAAGGGCCGCCCGCGCGACCTCGGCGCGGTGGTGCGCGCGGTGAAGCCGACGGTGCTCATTGGCACGTCCGCCGAGCCCGGCACGTTCACCGAGGTCATCGTGCGGGAAATGGCGGCGCACGTGGAGCGCCCGGTGATCTTCCCGATGTCGAACCCGACCTCGAAGTGCGAGGCCAAGCCGGTGGACCTCGTCAACTGGACCGGCGGGCGGGCGCTCATCGCGACCGGCAGCCCCTTCGACCCGGTGTCCTACGGCGGGCGGACGATGAAGATCGGCCAGGGCAACAACGTCTTCGTCTTCCCGGGCCTGGGGCTCGGCACCCTCGTCTGCGAGGCGAGGGAGGTGACGGAGTCGATGTTCGCGGCGGCGGCGGTGCGCCTCGCGGCCGAGGTCCACGAGGAGGACTTCAAGGCGGGGATGCTCTTCCCGCCGCCATCGCACATCCGCCGGGTGTCGCAAGCGATCGCCGAGGCCGTGGTGAAGCAGGCGCGCGAGGACGGCGTCGCCGGCCGCATCCTGAAGGACGAGGAGATCCCGGCCGCGGTGAAGGCCGCGATGTGGGACCCCGCCTACCCGCGGGTGGTGCCGGTGTAGTCGGGCCGAACGCGCGCGCGGAGAAGCCCTCCCCGCCCGGCGAGCCGGCGGCCGTAGTAAGCTTGCCCGGTTTACCCCCGAGAGCCGAGAGGCTCTTCCGCGGGGGTTTGCCTGTCGGGGAGGGTCCACGGGATGGAGGCGTACCGCAGGAAGCGCGGCTCGGACGGGCGCGAGCGGGTGGAGGTGAGGCTGCGAGGGCCGCAGCTCCTCAACCATCCCATGTACAACCGCGCCACCGCCTTCACGCGCGACGAGCGGCGCGAGCTCGGCCTCGAGGGGCTGCTCCCCGACGTGGTGAGCTCGCTGGAGCAGCAGGTCCAGCGGGCCTACGGCAACATCGTCTGCAAGACCGAGCCCCTCGAGCGCTACATCGGCCTCGCCGCCATCCAGGACCGCAACGAGCACCTCTTCTACAAGGTGCTCGGGGACCACCTCGAGGAGTTCCTGCCCATCGTCTACACGCCCACCGTGGGCCAGGCCTGCCAGCAGTACAGCCGCATCTTCCGCCGCGCGCGGGGCCTCTGGATCACCCCCGAGCACAAGGGGCGGATGACCGAGGTGCTCGCCAACGCCCCCTACGAGGACGTCCGGCTCATCGTGGTCACCGACAACGAGCGCATCCTGGGCCTCGGCGATCAGGGCGCGGGCGGGATGGGCATCCCCGTCGGCAAGCTCGCCCTCTACGTGGCCGCGGCCGGGATCCACCCCGCCCAGACGCTCCCCATCAGCCTCGACATCGGCACCGACAACAAGGACCTCCTGGACGACGACCTCTACATCGGCTGGCGCCAGCCGCGGCTGCGGGGCGAGGCCTACGACGCGGTGGTGGACGAGTTCGTGCGCGCGGTGAAGCAGCGCTTCCCGAAGGCCCTCCTGCAGTGGGAGGACTTCAAGCAGTGGAACGCGCTCCGCCTGCTCGAGCGCTACCGCAAGGAGCTGCCCTCCTTCAACGACGACATCCAGGGCACGGCCGCGGTGGCGGTGGCGGGGATGTTCGCGGCTTCGCGCGCCGCGGGCCGGAAGCTGACCGACGAGCGCCTGGTGATCGCGGGCGCCGGCGCCGCGGGCGTCGGGATCGCCCGGCTCTTCCAGAGCGCGCTGCGCCGCGAGGGGCTGGACGGCGAGGCGCTGCGGCCGACCGTCGCCCTCCTCGACTCGAAGGGCCTCGTGGTGGACGCGCAGGACGAGTACCGCCGCGACCTCGCGTGGACCGGCGATCTGGCCTCCTCCCGCGGCCTGCGCGCGGGGTCGCCGCTCCTCGACGTGGTGCGCGCGGTGAAGCCGACCGTGCTCGTGGGCGTCTCCGGCGTGCCCGGCCTCTTCGGCGAGGAGGTCGTGCGCACGATGGCGTCGCAGGTCGAGCGGCCGGTCGTCTTCCCGCTCTCGAACCCGACGAGCTCGTCCGAGGCGCGGCCGGCCGACGTCATGGCCTGGACCGACGGGCGGGCGCTCATGGCCACCGGCAGCCCGTTCGAGCCGGTGGAGATCGGCGACCGCAAGGTCCGCATCGGCCAGGGCAACAACGTCTTCGTGTTCCCGGGCGTGGGCCTCGGCGTCCTGGTCTCGGAGGCGCGCGAGGTGACGGACGGCATGTTCGCCGCCGCCGCCGACGCCCTGGCCGAGCAGCTGCCCGAGGAGGACCGGCAGGCCGGCTGTCTTTTCCCCCGCATCGCGGGGCTGCGCGGCGTCACCGCGCACGTGGCCGAGGCGGTGGTGCGGCAGGCCGTGAGCGAGGGCGTCGCCCGCAACCCGCCGGAGAACCCGGCCGCCGCGATCGCCGCGGCCATGTGGGACCCGGTCTACCCCGCCATAGACGTGGCGTAAGACCGGCAGTAGGACGGGGCGAGCCCCGCGATAGACGTGGCGTAAGCGGGCTGCGGCGTCGGTCCTCTGAGCGGCGCGCCGGCGGGCGCTTCCCCGCTCTGCACGCCGGGGCGGGGCAAGCGGGCAACGCGGGGCTCGGGGGCCGCTCGGGCGTGGGGCGCAGGCGCAACGGTCTGCACGAGCACCGGCATCCAATGCGATCGGCGCCGGCCGTCGAGGTGGC
>JBGPQQ010000262.1:0-5468 GCA_041489115.1 Vicinamibacteria bacterium
CCACGTGGAAGGCGGCGGGATCCATGTGGTTCGGGCAGGCTCCGTAGACGCGCTGCCCATCGATGAGGACGTTGAGGTCCCGGCTCTGGAGGCCGCGCAGCACGACCTCGTTGGCGATCCCGCCCTTGCGCAGCCGCCACAGGCCGGCCTTCCAGCCGAGAGCCTCCGCGACGTCGAGGGCCGAGGTTTCGCGCAGCTCCGAGGCCTCCAGCGTGCCCCGCGGGGCCTCGCCGACGACGCTCACCGTCTCGCGGAAGCTCGCCACCTCGAGCACCAGCTCCAGCGGCGTCTCCTTGCCGGCGCGGACGGCGACCCCCGGCACGAGCCTCTCCTGGAAGCCGGCCAGTATGGCCCGGACCTCGTAGTCGCCCGGAGCGAGATCGGGCGAGCGGAACGTCCCCAGACTGCCGGTCGAGACACGTGCGCTCCCGCCGCCGCTCGCGCTCGTGATCACGAGTGCCACGCGTGGCAGCCGCGCCCGGTCCCGCGACGTGACCGACCCGGCGATGCGGCCGCGCGGCTCCTCCGCGCGCGCCCCGGCAGCGGCCAGGCCGCAGGCCAGCACGAACACCATCGCTCTCATGACACCTCTCCCCCGGCCGCGTCGGCGGACGTGGACGCCGCCGCCGGCCGGGACCTGGCCCTCGCGCAGCCACGCCGGTCGCGAGGACTAGACATCAGCTTTCCTCAGCCGGCGCACCGCGAGAGCCGTCGGGGCCACGAGCCAGAAGAGGAGCGACAGCCCGAGGACGAAGCCGGCGCCCCAGGCGCCCCTGGTGAAGCGGAAGAGGGCGAGCGAGGCGGCGCCGAACGCGGCGGTGCCCTCGATGCCGAGGAGCGCCCCCGTCCTCACGGCGCCGATCGGGTTCACGATCGTCGAGACCATCAGGACGCGGGACGCGCTGCCCGAGGGCAGGAGCGAGGCGAGGCCGAGCGCGGCGAGATCGAAGAGCACGACGGCCACGAACCAGACGACGAGGGCGAGCGCGAGGGCGCGCGTGCGCTTGCGGCCCACCGCCCCCGCGGAGAGGAGAGCGGCGATGCCGAGAAAGACGGCCGTGGTCACGAGCGAGGCGGCCACCAGCAGCAGGAACCCGCCGAGGCCCTCCGAGCCGGACTGACCGTACACGACCGCCCCCGCCGCGCCGAAGCCGACGGCTTGCGCCGCGGCGAGCGCCTGGAAGAGGCCGAGCAGCTTGCCGAGCAGGATCGTCCGGCGCGGAACCGGCTGCGAGAACACGAGCTCGGCGGCGCCCCGCTCGGGGGCGAGGGAGAGGACACCGATCACGAGCGCGGTGAGCGGCACGAGAAGCAGGACTAGCTGCACCAGCGAGACGGCGGTGCGCGCGAAGTCCTGGACGCCGTGGCCGCCGGAGAGGACGTAGCCAGCCCCCGCCACCGCGAGGGAGAGGACGCCGAACACGACGGCGAAGATCTGCGTCCAGCGCGAGCGAAGCGCGAGAACCAGCTCCTCCTGCGCGAAGAGGCGGAGGTGCTTCACTGCGCCCTCCCGACCGGCGGGCCCGCCGGGCCGAAGAGCTCCGCCGGCGTCACGGGCGTTCCCGCCCGCGCGTCCGCGTCTCCGTCGCGCGAGGCGGAATCCGCGTGCGCGATCACGTGCGAGCCCATCGGCGTCTCGAGGCCGGGTACCCTCGTGTAGACGGCCCGGTCGGCCCGGACCCAGGCCTTCGTCCGGTGGTCGGCCACGAAGGCCACCGCCCCGGCCGGGGCCTTGCTCGCCTTCAGGAAGTCGGCGAGGCAGCCGAGGTCGTCGAAGAAGCGCGGCACTTCTCCGGGGGCGACGAGCTGCGACGCGAAGCCGGCGCTCGAAACGGCCATCCGGCACGACGCGCACTGCTCGTTGCGCGTGTCAAGGGCCGCCGGCTCGGGCTCGCGGCCCCCGCACGCCACGGCGAGAGCCAGGAACATCGCTGTCATCCCGAGCTTGACACCGGCGGCTCGCCGGTCGCCGGCAGCAAGGAACAGACACGGCGATGTGGGCCGCATCGCTGCCAGGGGCCCCGCTCGAGCGCCAAGCGGGGCGTCGGCTCGAGCGGGGTCTGGCACGATGCGGCCAATTCGCGGCCCGGGCAGGTTCATGGCAGCGCCTCCCGGTGGCCGGACCGAGCTTCGGCCTCGGCGACCAGCTCCCGGTAGAGGACGTCGAGGCGTCCTTCTTCCGCGGTGAGGCTCCGCACCTCGACGCCCAGGCCGCGCACGGCGTCGAGAACGCGGGGCCGGAGCGCGGCGGAACCGGGGACGATCAGCTCCTCGGCCGCCCAGGTCGCGGCGGGAGCGAGGCCGCGCACGACGGCCAGGAGCCCGTCAGACCGCGCGGCGAGCCGCAGCCGCATCACGCCGCGCTCGGAGAGCCTGTCCTTGAGCTCGGAGGCGGTCAGGCTGGCGACGAGGTGGCCTTCCACGAGAATGGCGAAGCGGTCGGCGAGGCGCTCGGCGTCGCCCAGCTGGTGCGAGGTGAAGAGGACGGCCCGGCCGTCCTCGCGCGCGTGCTCGACGAGGCCGTAGAACGCGCACAAGCCGTCGGGGTCGAGCGAGGCGGTCGGCTCGTCGAGCAGGAAGACGGGCGCCTCGTGCAGCATCGCCACCGCGAGGCCGAGGCGTTGCACCATCCCGCCGGAGTAGGTTCCCACCGCGCGCTCGCCCGCACCGTTGAGCGAGGCGAAGCGGAGCACCTTCTGGCTGCGCTCGGCCGGCGCGCCCCGCAGCTCCCGGTAGAACTCCACGACCTCGTTCCCGGTCAGCGCGTCCGGGAAGGACACCTTCTGGGGCAGGAAGGAGAGGATGCGCCGCGCGGCGGGCTCGTACGCGGGGCGGGGCGGGTCGCCGAGCGTCACCGCGCCCGAGGTCGGGAGGATGAGGCCGGCCGCCGCCTTGAGCGTCGTGGTCTTGCCCGAGCCGTTCGGCCCGAGGAGCGCCACCACTTCGCCGCGGGCCACGTCGAGCGTGAGGGACTCGACGGCCCGGTGCGCGCCGAAGCACTTCGTGAAGGCACGGTAGGAGATCATGGCCGCGCTCCCGTCGAGGGGCGCCGGCCCCGGGCGAGGACGGCGGCACCGGCGAGCCCGAGCGCGAGCGACGCGCCGATCCCGACCAGGCTGGGGCCCGTCGCGTGCAAGTCCGGCCTCGGCACCTCGGGGAGGAAGGGAGGTCGCGCGAGCGGCGAGGGGTCCTCCACCGGGACGAGGCGGAGCACCGGGAACGTGAGCTCGGCGGCGCCGATCGCGGCAGCGGCGAAGCTGTCGGACAGGAGGTCGGCGGCGGTCAGGTTCCCGCGGAAGTGGTCGAAGACGCTCGTGAGGCGGTAGGGCCGGTCGCTCCTCCCGTCCCCGTCGAGGTCGGGCTCGTCGTTGCCCGACCAGTAGTTGCCGGCGAACACGGTGTCGGTGTGGCGGGCCACGAGGTCGAGCGGCGTCATGTTGCCGACGAACGAGTTGCCCTCGAAGCGGTGCCCCCCGTCCGGGTCGTAGAGGACGACCGCCACGTCGGAGCCGGCGATCACGTTGCGGCGGAGGGTGATCCGGTGCGAGCCCTCGATGAAGACGCCACGCGCGTTGTCCGCGACGAGGTTGTCCTCGGCGAGGACGTCGTCGCAGCTCTGGAAGAGGAGGCCCACCGAGGCGAAGCCGCGGTTCCTGAGGAAGCGGTTGCGGCGGAAGACGAGCCGCTCGGAGTACATGATGGCGGTGCCCGCCGCCCCGTTCTCGAACGTGTTGTCCTCGAAGACGTTGTCGTCCGAGAACATGTAGTGGAGCCCGTAGCGCACGTCGCGCGCCACGTTGCCGAGGATCCGTCCCTTCGAGGCGTTCTGGAGGTAGAGGCCGTCGCGCACGTCCACGACCTCGTTCCCTTCGAAGCGGAAGCCCTCCAGGTTGTACGCGTGGATCCCGGAGCCCTTCTCGCCGGGGTCCTTCCCGGGGATGCCGCGGACTCGGCAGCGCTCGACGACCGCCCCGTTCGCCTCCCGCAGGTAGACGCCGAAGAGGGCCTCCCGGATCTCGAGGTCGCGCAGCGTCGTGTTGCGGGCGGCGCTGTGCACGCCGGCGGAGTCGCGGGAGAGGTCGCCCCCGCGACGGCCGTCGATCGAGAAGCCCTCGATCGTCACGTCGTCGGCGCGGACGCGGACGACGCTGCCCCGGCCGGAGCCGAGGAGGCGCGGCCGGCCGCGGCCCGTCAGGCGGACCGGCTTGTCGACGACCAGGTCGCCGACGTACCGGCCGGTCTCGACCTCGACCGTGGCCCCGGGCGCCGCAGCGTCGAGCCGCGCCTGGAGCGGGGACAGCTCAGAAGCGGGCGGGCGGCCTTCCAGAGCGCCCGGCGCGATGGGCGCCATTTCCTGCCCCGATGCGGAAGACGGCACGAAGGAGGGCAGCAGGAATAGGGCCGCGAGGGCGATGGCCGCCCGCTCGGCCCGTGTGCTTGCTGCGCGCCGGATCATGAGCGCACCAGTGCTACGCCGTCTCTCGCCGCCACTGCCGCCAGGCGAGGACGAACGCGACCACGAGGACGAGAGCGGCGGCGCCGAGCGCGTAGGAGCCGAACTGCGGGTAGGAGTAGATCTCGAAGTTCGCGAGCTTCTTGAAGCCAAACATGGGCGGCATGAAGGGATCCACCCGCACCGCGGCCCTGGGGTCGAGGTGGTGGCCGTACTGGTACATCTTGTAGCCGAACGACCAGAGGGCGAACAGGCCGAAGTAGACGAAGAGGACCGTGACGTCCACGAGGTGCGACGTCTTCCCGAGTACGGCCGCGCGCAGGAAGAGGAGCCCGAAGATGCCGACAGCGAAGGGCAGCCAGTTGAACTCGGTGAAGTCCTCGGTCACGAGGTCCTTCATGCCGATGTAGTGGTTGAGGACGTTGATCTCCTTGACGTCCTGACCCTCGTTGCCGCCCACGAGCTTGTAGCTGTAGATGTCGAGCCGGAGCCCTTCCTGGTACTGCGGGGCGAACATCGTCATGTTGTAGAGCGGGGTGAGGTAGGTCGGGACCAGGCAGAGAAACGCGAGGACGAGGAGGATCCTGGGCGCGACGTCGAGGGGGGCGTCCAGGAAGCGGTTGACCTTTTCGATCGACTGATGCACAGCAGGTGCCTCGGGCGGCGGAGCCTCGGCGGGACGACCGGGAGGTACGCCGCACTCACCTCCCGACCACGGTAACGCGTTACGGGCTCGCCGCGGAGCCGGATTCACTCCGGCGCAGCGGCGGGGGGGTCTGGGGGGTGCGCCGCAGCACCCCCCAGCTCGAAGAACGACCTCAGCGGACGATCATGTAGCCCTGCATCTCCTGGTGGAGGGCAGAGCAGAAGTTGGTGCAGTAATAGGGGTAGACGCCCTTCTTCTTGGCTTTGAAGGTGACAGTCTTGGTTTCGCCGGGGTCCACCACAACGTTAATGTTGTAGTCGAGCAGCCCGAAGCCGTGCAGGAAGTCGGTGCCCTGCTCGATGTTCGTGA
>JBGPQQ010000263.1:0-5444 GCA_041489115.1 Vicinamibacteria bacterium
ACCATCACCCGGTCGTTCCCACGCCGTGAGCCGTAGGAATTGAAGTCCTTCTTCTCGACGCCCCTCGCCACGAGGAAGCGCCCGGCGGGGGAGGCGAGGGCGATGTCGCCGGCCGGCGAGATGTGGTCGGTGGTCACCGAGTCGCCGAGGACGGCGAGGACGCGCGCGCCCACGATGTCGGTGAGCGGGGGCGCCTCCCTGGTGAGCCCCTGGAAGAAGGGCGGCTCCTGGATGTAGGTCGAGTCCTCTCGGAACGCGAAGAGGTCGCCGCCGGCCACCGGGATCGCGTTCCAGGCGGGGTTGCCGTCGAACACGTTCCCGTAGCTCGCCTGGAACATGTCGGCTCCGATCGCGGCCTCCAGCTCCGCCACCTCCTTCTGGCTCGGCCAGATGTCGGCGAGCTTGACCGCCGCCCCGTCCACCGCGGTGCCGATCGCGTCCTTGGCGAGGTCGATGTCGGTCGTCCCCGCGAGGGCGTAGGCCACCACGAGCGGGGGCGAGGCGAGGTAGTTGGCCTTCACGTCCGGGTTCACCCGGCCCTCGAAGTTGCGGTTACCCGAGAGGACGGCCGCGGCCACCAGCTTCCCGTCGTTCACGGCCTTCGACACCTCGGCCGGGAGCGGCCCGCTGTTGCCGATGCAGGTCGTGCAGCCGTAGCCCACCACGTGGAAGCCGAGGGCTTCGAGATCGGGCAGGAGACCCGCCTTGCGGAGGTACTCGGTCACGACCTTCGAGCCGGGGGCGAGGCTCGTCTTGACGTGAGGCGGGACGCGCAGGCCGCGGCGGACGGCCTTGCGCGCGAGGAGGCCGGCGCCCAGCATCACCGAGGGGTTCGAGGTGTTGGTGCAGCTCGTGATCGCGGCGATGACGACGGAGCCGTGCTTGAGCTCCGCCTTCTGCCCGCGCACCTCGAGCGCCACCGACTTCCCGGTCTCCTCGGGGGCGAGGCCGAACCCGCGCTCCTTCACCGGGGCGGTGAGGGCCTTCCGGAAGGACTCCTTCATCGCCGAGAGAGCCACCCGGTCGTGCGGCCGCTTGGGTCCGGCGAGGCTCGGCTCGACCGTCGCGAGGTCGAGCTCCAGCGTGTCGGTGAAGACGGGGTCGGGCGTCGCGGCGGTGCGGAAGAGGCCCTGCTCCTTCGTGTAGCGCTCGACGAGGTCGACCTCGGCCGGGCTGCGGCCCGTCTTGCGCAGGTAGGCGAGCGTCTCGTCGTCCACCGGGAAGAAACCGCAGGTGGCCCCGTACTCGGGGGCCATGTTCGCGATCGTAGCCCGGTCGGCGAGGCTCATCTCGGCGAGCCCGGGGCCGTAGAACTCCACGAACTTCTCGACGACGCCCTTTTTCCGGAGCATCTGCGTCACGGTGAGGACGAGGTCGGTCGCGGTCGTGCCCTCGCGCAGCTTCCCGGCGAGGCGGAAGCCCACCACCTGCGGGGTCACCATGTAGAGCGGCTGGCCGAGCATGGCCGCCTCGGCCTCGATCCCGCCCACGCCCCAGCCGAGGACGCCGAGGCCGTTGATCATCGTGGTGTGGGAGTCGGTGCCGACGAGCGTGTCGGGCATGGCGACGGACTCGCCGTCCCCGGACTTGAGCAGGACGCCTTTGGCGAGGTACTCGAGGTTCACCTGGTGGACGATGCCGGTCGCGGGCGGCACCACCCGGAAGTTGGCGAAGGCCTTCTGGCCCCAACGCAGGAACTCGTAGCGCTCGCGGTTCCTCTCGAACTCGATCTCGGCGTTTCTCCGCAGGGCGTCGGGCGAGCCGAAGACGTCCACCTGCACCGAGTGGTCCACGACGAGGTCCACCGGGACGAGCGGGTTGATCCGCTTCGGGTCGGCGCCGAGGCGCTTCACCGCCGCCCGCATCGAGGCGAGGTCCACCACCGCGGGGACTCCGGTGAAGTCCTGGAGGATCACCCGCGCGGGCCTGAAGGGCAGCTCGACGTCCCTCGGGGCGGCGGCGTTCCAGGCGCCGAGGTTCTTGACGTCGTCCGCGGTGACGAGCTCGCCGTCCACGCTCCGCAGCACCGCCTCGAGGAGCACCTTGATCGAGAACGGCAGCCGGGCGAGCCCCGGGGCGACGCCCGCTCTCTCGAGGGTGGCGAGGCGGTAGATCGCGGCCCCGCCGAAGCCGGTGTCGAGGGTCGCGCGGGTGCCGAACGCGTCGGTCTTCATGGCTTTCCTCTCCGATGGGCAGTCCCAGAGCTTATACCAGCGCGGGGAGCGGCCGAGACGGCGGGGCTCGCGGGGTCGTAGAAGCGGAGCCTCCGCTCCGCGGCGTGGCGGATGCCGATCCGGCGCGACACCGCGACCCTCCGGGGCGGCCGCCCCTTCCGCAGCGTCAGCGGGGCGCCCCTCTCGAAGAGGTGCCGCCCCGAGAGCCGCGTGTCGATCGCGAGCGCCCGGCACAGCCTCCCGGGGCCGCGGCAGGCATCCTTCGCGAGGCCGCTTCCCGGGAGCGGCTCGGCCGCGCGGATGAGAACGCAGCCCGCGACGCCCGGGCCGTCCACCGCCACGTTGAGGCAGTGGTGCATGCCGTAGACGAAGTAGACGTAGAGGGTGCCGGGCGGCCCGAAGAGCGGCTCGGTGCGCGGTGTGCGGCCGCGGTACGCGTGGGCCGCGGGATCAGCCGTGCCGAGGTAGGCCTCGGTCTCGACGATGCGCACCGCGAGCGTCCGCCCGCGCCCGCGGCGCAGCAGAACGCACCCGATCAGGCTGCGGGCGGCTTCGGCGGCCGGCCGGGAGAGCAGGGCCCGGAGGGCGTGCGGGGGAGCGGGCACGCGGCGCAGTATAGACGCCGCCGCGGGCCGAGGGCCTCAGACCGGCTTGTCGTTCATGCGGCGGCCGTCCGCCTCGCGCCAGACGACGCGAACCGAGATCGCGCGCACCACGAACCACGCGAGGGTCACCACCGCCGCGGTGGGCAACAGGGACAGCACCAGGTAGACGAGTCGCATCGGCCGGTCCTCCTCTTCTCTCGTCTTCGCGTACCCCGAGCGCCCCACGCGAAGCCGTACCCGCCCCTCGCGGTCGAACGCCGCCGCGAGTGCGGACGCCACCGGTCGGTCTGGAGGAGGGACAGCACCGGGGCCAAACGGCCCCGAGCCCAGCTAGGAAGCTTCAGGGTGCAAGAACGAGAGAACTATAGCATGGGCCGGAACCGGCGACAACCCCATCGGGTTGTGCCTTCGGGCCCGCTCTGCGCTCTGCGGGGGGCTGGCTGGGAGACAGGGATTCGAACCCCGATTCCATGGTCCAGAGCCATGTGTCCTACCGTTGGACGATCTCCCAACGAGGGACCTCCATCCTAGCCAAAGGCTCGGGGGATTTCAAACGCTCGCGTGGCACGAGAGCGTGCGCCGCGACTCCCCTATAATCCGCCATGCTCCGCGGAACTTGGCGTGAAGCGGCGGCCGAGCTCCTCGGCACCTTCGTCCTCCTCGTCTTCGGCACGGCCTCGGTGGCGCAGTTCGTACTGAGCGGGGGCAGCGCCGGCTCGCCCCTCGCGATCCACCTCTCGTGGGGCCTCGGCGTCACGATGGGCATCTACGCCTCGGCGGGCGTCTCCGGGGCGCACCTCAACCCGGCGGTCACCCTGGCGCTCGCCGCGTTCCGCGGCTTCCCCTGGCGCAAGGTCGGGCCCTTCGTCCTCGCGCAGCTCGTCGGGGCCTTCGCGGGGGCCGCCCTCACCTTCGCGACCTACCGCGAGGCCTTCGACCACTTCGACGGCGGGGCGCGCCAGGTCACGGGGCCCCTCGCCACGGCCGGCATCTTCGCCACGTACCCGCAGCCGTTCCTCAGCGCCGTCCCCGGCGGCTTCGTGGACCAGATCGTGGGCACCGCCCTCCTGATGCTGGGGATCTTCGCGATCGCCGACCGGAGGAACGCGGGGCCGGCGTCGGGAGGCCCCGTCCTCGTGGGCGCGCTCGTCGTGGTCATCGGCATGACGTTTGGCTTCAACGCCGGCTACGCGATCAACCCCGCGCGCGACCTCGGGCCCCGGCTCTTCACGTTCATCGCCGGCTGGGGCGGCGACGTCTTCCGCGCCGGCGGCGGCTGGTGGTGGGTGCCGATCGTGGCCCCCTGCCTCGGCGCGCTCCTGGGCGGTCTCGTCTACGACCTGCTGATCACGCGGCACCACCCGCCCGAGAGAGCCTGACCCCATGCTCGCGCTCGCCCTGCTCCTCGCCGCCGCGTCCCCCGTGCCGGCCGAGAGCCGGCAGATGGTCCTCTCGGTGAGCGCGGGATGGGACGCGACGCGGGCCATCCTGCAGGCCTGGGAGCGGTCCTCGAAGGACGCCCCTTGGACTGCGGTCGGCCCACCGATCGAGGCCTCGCTCGGGCGCACGGGCCTCGCGTGGGGGAGGGGGCGGCATCCGGCCGGGCTCTCCGGCCCTGAGAAACGCGAGGGCGACGGCAAGTCGCCGGCCGGCATCTTCGACCTGCGTCTCGTGATGGGCTACGCGAAGGCGCCGCCCACCGGTGCCCGCATGCCATACCGGCAGGCCACGACCGCCCTGCGCTGCGTGGACGACGCGCGGTCCGTCCACTACAACCAGCTCGCCGACGAGGCGATGACGAAGAAGGACTGGTCGTCGGCCGAGGACATGCGGCGGAAGGACGAGCTCTACCGCCTCGTCGTCTGGGTGGGCCACAACGACGCCCCGGTCGTCCCCGGCGGCGGGAGCTGCATCTTCCTGCACCTGCGCGCGGGGCCCGAGGCCGTGACCTCGGGCTGCACCGCGCTCGAGCCCGAGCCGATGGAGCGGCTGCTGCGCTGGCTCGACCCCGCGGCACGGCCGGTGCTCGTGCAGCTTCCGGACGCCGAGCAGCGCGCCCGCGCCGCCGAATGGGGACTGCCGGAGCCCCGGCCGCGCGCGCGAGACCTCGGCCTCGCCCCCGGGGTCTTCCCGCCCGGCCCTCTCGACGCGATCACGGACGTCGCCGGCGTGCGCGTCGGCCAAGTCACGCTCGTCGAGGGCGAGAACGTCCGCACCGGCGTCACCGCCGTGCTGCCCCACGGCGGGAACCTCTTCCAGGAGAAGGTCCCGGGCGCCGTCTTCGTCGGCAACGCGTTCGGGAAGCTCGCCGGCTCGACCCAGGTGCGCGAGCTCGGCACGATCGAGACGCCGATCGTTCTCACGAACACCCTCGCAGTCGGGACGGCCGTCGAGGCCGCCGTAGCCTGGACGCTCGCCGAGCCCGGCAACGAAACCGTGCGCTCGGCGAACGCCCTCGTGGGCGAGACGAACGACGGCTCACTCAACGACATCCGCTCGCGGCCCGTGCGGCCCGAGCACGTCGTGGCGGCGATCCGGTCCGCGATCGGAGGGCCCGTCGCGGAGGGCTCGGTCGGCGCCGGCACCGGCACGGTGGCCTTCGGCTGGAAGGGAGGCATCGGGACCGCGTCGCGCCTCGTGCCCGAGCGCTACGGCGGGCACACCC
>JBGPQQ010000264.1:0-5433 GCA_041489115.1 Vicinamibacteria bacterium
CCGGCCCGGTGCGGGTGGCCGGGACGTGGACGTCCTGCGCACGAGCCACGACCTGCGAGACGGCGTCGCCGCCCTCGTCGAGCGCTGCACCGTGCTCGCCGGACGCCTGATGGCCTCCGAGCACACTCTCGAGCGCGTGGCCCGCGGCGGGCGCAAGGCACACGCCCTCGCGGCCGAGGAGTGAGTCGCTACTTCTGCACGGGCATGCGCATCTCGACCTCAGGGGCCACCGCGAGGTCCCCTTTGAACACCTGCGTCGCCGGACCGACGGGCTGGTAGCCGTTGCTGATGATCCACTCGATCAGGGCCGGCCACGCGGTCCCGAGCTCCTCGAGCGGCCCTCGGTGCACGTGGACGGCGGCCAGCGTCGCCGGCAGCTCCTTGACCTCGAACGGCGCCTCCGCGGTGACGCCGGCGGGGACGGGAAAGCCCACCTCCCACACCAGGTTCGCCTCCCCCACGGAGGGATCGCTGAAGTACCGGGCGAACGGCGGGCCCGAGGGGGTGACGCCGCGTCCCGCGAAAAAGCCACCGAGCCGCCCGAACGCCTCCTGGTGCTGCGCATACGAGCCCTTCATCGGCAGCACCACCGCGTGAGCCGGCTCGAGGGTGATCACCTGCGTCTCGAAGGCCGGCTTCGCCTGCGGCGGAGCCGCGGGCGGCGCGGGCGGCTGCTGGGCCGGAGCGCTCGCGGCGAGAGCCGCGAGGAGAACGACGACGCCGGTCGAACGGGCAGCGGACATGGATCCTCCTGTCGTGGCCCGTGGTGTGGAAGCCACTGCCGGTACGTACGCAGCCCCTGCCCCGCTGTTCCGGCGACGAACCCCCCTGGCCGGCACCCACCGGCCTCTCGCCGAAAAAGGGAGCAGGGGATGCAACCGGTGCTACACCACCTGCCGCAGCCGTCCCGTCTTCACGTCGTAGACGAAGCCAGTGACCGGCACGCCCCTCAGCAGGAGGCGGGACTCGCGGATCGCCGCGACGTCGTCGCGGACGCTCTGCTCCAGGTCCGCGAACGACAGGAACGCGATGTCGGTCTCGGCGCCCAGGTCGTCGCGCAGCTTCTGCTTGAGCTGCGCGTCGGTGAACGTGAGCATCCCGCAGTCGGTGTGGTGGATGACCACCACCTCGCGCGTCCCCAGGAGCTGTTGCGAGATAACGAGCGAGCGCACGGCGTCGGCGGCACGCCCGCCGGCGTTGCGGACGACGTGGGCGTCGCCCTCCTCGAGACCCAGGACCCGCGCGGGATCGAGCCGCGCGTCCATGCACGCGACCACCGCCACGCGCCGCGCCGGCGGCATCGGCAGGTGGCCTTTCGCGAACGAGGCGGCGTAGCGCTCGTTCGCCTTCAGGAACGTGGATACCTCGGACATGCTCCGTTCTCCTTCCCCTTTTGCCTCCGCCGCGCCGGGACGCCGGGGGGAGGAGAAAGCAGAAAACCCGCTCCGGGATCACCGTTGCGGGTATCGGAAGCGTCCTACGGCTGGCTTACTGCAGGCTCGTCGGCAGCCAGGCGCACCCTCCCCGCGTGTGGTGGGGACAACAGCAGGGCACTTGGCTCACAATCATCAATAGATTCATAACGCATAAACGAGCCACACGTCAAGCCCGAACCCGGCCGTCGACACACCCGGGAGTCATCCTCGCCTTCAACCGCGTCCCGGGGTGACGGTTGGCCGGCCGGTCCGGCCTACCCGGCCTTCCGCAGCCGCGAGCCCGCGTTCGGGGCGGAGCGCCGCAACGGGTCCATCCGAATCGAGACCGACGCCCCCAACGCCCGTGCGCACTTCACGAGCGTCTTGACGCCCAGGTTCTTCATGCGACCGGACTCCAGCTTCGCTACGTAGGGCTGGCTGGTGCCGAGCGGCTTCGCGAGCTGCCGCTGGGTGAGTCCCCGCTTCTCACGCAGCGCCACGATCTGCTGCTCCAGCTGCATCTCCATGACGAGATCCTCGACGGCACGCGCGAGGCGCGGGTCGGCATCCAGCTCGCCGTCGACCCACTTCATGAAACCCGTCTCCTTCACCGCTTCGCCTCCCGGATCCTACGAGCCGCGCCACGACTTGCCACTTCGGTTTGAAGAACCCGCATCCTCGCGAGGGTTCTCGGGGGGATGTCGCTCCTCGAGGAGCTTGACCAGAGCGATGGCCTCTGGGACGCCTGCCCGGTGACCCGAGGCCACCTGCTTGTCGTCCCTCGCCGGCACGTGCCGACGTGGTTCGACGCCACGGTCGAGGGGCGGCCCTGGTGGCCGCCGCCACGTCATCCCCGACAAGGGCAACTGACGTCGCCGCGGGTCAGTACGGCCGGGCTCGCATCAGAAGCCCGGGGCTGGCTGGTCAGCGAGACCCTGCCCCAGCCCTTCCGCGACGGCGTCGGCGTGGAGCCGTCTCGCCGTCTGGTGATCGAGTTCGCCGAGAAGAGCCGAGAGGTCGCTGTGCGTCCGCACATCGACGAAGCTCTTCCTGGGCTGGACGTACACGACCACAGGCTTGTCGCGGTCCGCGAGCCGAAGGACGTTCATCAGCGTGCCGCGGCTCTGGCCGTCCCATAGCATCAGGCCGACCGTGGCCGCGGCGGCCATCGAGTGTCCCGACGACGGTCAAACCCAGGGCCGCTGCCATGCGGCGAGCGACCCGCTCGTCCACGAGGAGACGATCCACGCGGATCTCGACAGCAAGGCTCAGCGCCTCTCCGCCGCGGCCAGGTTTGCTCGCAGCACGAGTGGGGCGATGGGCTGCGTCAGACGCCGCTCCACGATCCAAGGCGCAGGCGGCACGCTCGGGAGGATCTCCCGGCACACCGCGGGAGGCACCGTCAGCTCGGCGAAGACGGCACGGAGCAGCTCGAGCTGGCCGATCTGCTGAAAGGCGATGAGCGGGCTTGCGTCCGCCACAACCACGGCCGTCACAAGGACTCGCTGGCGGCCTTCTCAGCCGCCCATTCGTCCTCGGTCATCTCCAGGTAGGGGATGCCGAGGCCAGAGGCGTGCTGGATGAAGGCGAGCCGCGAGGTCCCGAGAAGCTCCGCGGCCTTTGCCGCTGGAGATGGCCCCGCGCCGGTAGAGCTCGAGGACGATCATCTCCCGCGCCGCCGCCTGCACTGGCTGGTTGGTCTGGTGCAGAGGATCTGACCCTCTGGACCCGAAGTGTCCCCCGCGGCTGCGCTGTGTGGTGGCGCGGCTGCGGCCGGAGGGCAAGGAACCTTTCCTGCGGCTCGTCACCTTTCCGGGCGAGCAGGCGCAGGTGGACTGGGCGCACTTCGGGCAGGTGAAGGTGGGCCGGGCGGAGCGAAGGCTGTCGTGCTTCGTCATAAACGTTCAGTTTCTCCCGCGCGCTCTACCTTCGAATTCTTCTTCGATCAGACCCAGGAGAGCTTCTTTCGCGGCCACGTCCGCGGTTTCGACTTCTTCGGCGGAGTGCCGCGCGTGATCCTGTACGACAACCTCAAGTCGGCGGTGCTCGAGCGACAGGGTCGCGCCGTGCACCTTCACCCTCGCCTGATCGAGCTCGTCTCGCACTACCACTTCCAGCCCCGCCCCTGCGCGCCCGGCAGGGGAAACGAGAAGGGCAAGGTGGAGCGGGTGAACCGTCTCTCCCTCGCCAGCAGGAAAACCGCGGTTCCCGGCGAGCGCTTACACCCCGCGCCGGCCGAGCCTCGGCCTGCAGCTCGTCGGGGGCCCGTGCGTCGCGGCAGCGGGCCAGTGGCGCCGCCGGGCGGGGCCTACGGGCGGCTGCGCGATCGGCGGAGGGCTTTAGAAACTTCGCCAACTGGCGGGATTTCCCCGCTCGCCTTCTGTGGACGGCCCGCCTTGTCGGGTTTCGGGCCCCCGGCTCAGGCGTGCTCGGGCGAGCTGCTGCACGCGCTGGTGCGAGATGCTGAGCAGCTCCGCGGTGTCGCGGCGGCTCAGGCGCTTCGCGAGCCGACGCGCTGCGGCGTCCGCCCGCTTCCGGTCGCGCTCGGCGCGCTCCCGCGCCGCCCGGAAGCTGACCACCAGGCGCCGCATGTCCGCCGGGAGGCGGATCAAGTCCGCAAGCTGCGCGCGTGCCGCGTCGTCCACGAACAGGCCGAGCGCCTCACGGACGCGCGCCCGCGCCTCGGACAGCGAGCGGCCGTAGGTGTGGCACCCCTTGACGCGGGGTACAGTCGCGATCCAGTGCCCCGACTCGTCCAGCTCATACACGACCCGGTAGCTCTTCACCGCTTCAGCCATCCTTTCCCGAGGCAGGGCTCCAAGTCACGTTCAATGGCCCGGAGCGTGCCGGGCGGTAGATCCTGCCCCGCGTGGACGGGGACCGTCGTCGTGCATTTCCCGCACTCGACACGGACGTGAGACCCGCGCTTGCGGACGTCGCGGCACCCGACGCCCCGAAGCTGCGTGAGGACATCCTTACCGGTCACCCACTGGTGACCGTACCACAGGCGGGCCGTGTTTGTCTAGTGCGCTAGACGGAGACTCTTTTCACCGCGCCCAGCCTTATCAGCTCGCACGTGGCCGCCGGCCGGATGACTTGTCGCCCGCCGCGAACGCTGGATCATCGCGTGGCGGTTGGCGCAGACGACGGCTGAGTGCTTCTCGTTCGAGCCAGACTCAAAGTCCCTACTCCAGCCCCCTCGTAACCCACATGAAGGACTGCACGTCGATGTAGTCGGCGGCGCCGAGCACGCTCAGTCGGTCGCGAAGGACGGCGCTCATCCGTTGCAGCGCTTCGTAGCAGTGCCATTTCGGAGAGGCGGAATAGCGGAGGTCGAAGCCCATCCTGGCGGCCATCTGTTGCGCGACCCCAGGCTTCAGGACCATGAATCGGCTCGGATCCGCGAGGAACGGAAGGATCGTCACGTTGGGCCACGTGAGAACCCTCTTGCCCCCGGCGGGTGCGGGCAGGCTCCCAATCGCCTCCGTGAGAGCCTCGAACGTGTTGGCGGCGGGCGAGTCGACGAAGTCCAGCACGGATTCCAGGACTCGACCGGCCGCTGCCGGGTCCTTGAATCCGTCGTGGGCGGCCATGATCTCGAATCGTGACGGGATGTTGGTGCTGCCGTACAACTTGCCCAGGCTGGAGGCGATCTCCTGGAGCGCTCCCGAGCGCAGGAGTGCCCTGCCGCGCCCATCCCCAAGTAGCGCAACGAATCTCTCGTGAGCGTCGCGCTTGTACTTCAGCTCCTCCCTCACGAGCGTCGGATCAACAAACAAACCGGGGTAGTCCGTCCGGAACCGGGCAACCGCGTCCTCCAATGTGCGGGACGACGCTTTCACGTGGGTCCCCAATCCACCGGCCGCGATCTCCCCTTTCTTGCGTGCTGCAGGGCCGACACGAATCCGATCGAGCGCCGGGTCGGACTGGACTGCCGACAGCGAGAGTTGCTCCGCCGTCAACTGCAGCTTGCGACGAGGTCCGTCTTCAGAGTCGACGAGCGACGGGAAGTGGATGA
>JBGPQQ010000265.1:0-5423 GCA_041489115.1 Vicinamibacteria bacterium
AAGTAGCCGACCGGATCGAGGGCTACGTGCCCCCGGGGCGCGGCCGCGACCACGCGCTGCGGATCGTGCGCGACCTGCTCGCGCGCGAGCCTCTCGGCCGGGGCACCGACCTCGCGGGGGTCCTGCGTTTCGCCCTGCGCGTCCTGCGCCGCCGCGGCATCGTGGCTCTCATCTCCGACTTCCAGGCCGAGGGCTACGAGAAGGCCCTCGGCGCGCTGCGCCGGCGCCACGACGTCGTGGCCCTGCACCTGCGCGACCCGCGGGAAGCCGAAGTGCCCGCGGCCGGCCTCGTGGCCTTCACCGACCCGGAAACGGGGGAGCGGGTGGTGGCGGACACCGCGCGTCCCGAGGTGCGCCGCGCGCTCCGCGGCCCCGGGTTCGAGGCCTCGCGGGCCGTCTTCAAGAAGACGCGGGTGGACGCGCTCGCGCTCAGCACGGGCGAGTCGTACGAGCGGCCGCTCTCGGGGTTCTTCGAGTCCCGGGAGAGGAGGCGATAGGGTGCTGGCGCTCGCGTCGCTGCTTCTCGCCGGGGCCACCGCAGCCCCGCCCCCGGCGCCCGCCGCGTCTTCGCCGGCCCCTCCGCCGGTCGCCGTGAAGGCGACCGCGAGCAAGGCCGAGGTCACGGTCGGCGAGACGTTCACGGTCGACCTGAAGGCCACCGGTCCCGCCGGGACGACGTACACGTTCGCGGGCGAGGCCGCGAGCGACGCCTTCGAGCTGCTGACGCCGCCGGCCGAGTCGAGCGCTTCGCCCGCGCCCGAGCCGGGCACGCACCGCTACGAGGCGGCCGTCTACGCGCTCGGCGAGGCACAGGTCCCGCCGATCCCGGTGCGCTACCGTCTGCCCGACGGCACGGAGGGCGAGGCGTCGTCGGAGCCGCTGCCCCTCAAGGTCCTCTCGTTGCTGCCCAAGGATCCGCAGCAGCAGAAACTGGCCGACATCCGCGGCCCGCAGCCGGTCGGGATCGGGCGTGCCTTCTGGGTCGCGCTCGCCGCCGCGCTCGGGCTCGCGGCCGCCCTCGTCGTCTGGCTCGTCCGCCGCCGGCGGAAGGCCGAGGCCCCGCGCGTCGTCCCGGCCCCGGACCTGCCGCCCGACGCCGAAGCCCTCCGCGCGCTCGACGCTCTCGGCGCGTCGGGCCTCCCGTCGCGCGGCGAGTACCGCTCCTTCTACATCCGGCTCGCCGCGGTGGCGAAGCGCTACCTCGAGCGCCGTCTCGGCGCGCCCGTCCTCGAGATGACGACCGCGGAAACGCTCGCGTTCCTGCGCGCCCAGGTCCACGGCGGCGACCTGCTGCCGGTGGTGCGCGACCTCGCCGAGGCGGCCGACCGGATCAAGTTCGCGAAGGGCCAGGGCCTCGCGCCGGAGGCCGAGCGTCACCTCGCCGCGGCGCGGGCCCTCGTTCCCGCCCTCGAGGCGCGGCTGCGGCCGACGGCGACGGACGCCGCGGCGGAAGGGAAGGCGGCCTGATGGACTGGGCCGGCTTCCGCTTCCAGGACGCCGCGTGGCTCTGGGCCGTCCTCGCGGCCCCGCTGGTCCTCCTGGCGGCAGGGCTCCGCGAGCGGGGCGCCCGCGCCACGGCGGTGGTCTTCCCGGGGGCGTCGCGCCTCCGGCGCATGCGCCCCGGCTGGCGCGTGCGCCTCCGTCACCTGCCGATCGCGCTGGCGGCGCTCGGCCTCGCGGCCGGCGCTCTGGCCCTCGCTCGCCCGCAGCACGGTACCCTGCGCGAGGACGTCACCACGCAGGGGGTGGACATCGTCGTCGCGCTCGACGTGTCGGGCACGATGGCGGCCGAGGACTTCCAGCCGCGGAACCGCCTCGAGGTGGCGAAGGAGGTGGTGGGGGAGTTCGTGAGGCGCCGGTCGAGCGACCGCGTCGGCCTCGTGGTCTTCGCGGGCCGGAGCCTCACCAAGTCGCCGCCCACGACCGACACCGCCGTCCTCCTCCGCCAGCTCGACGACGTGCGGCTCGAGATGCTCCCCGACGGCACGGCCATCGGCAGCGGCCTCGCCACCGCGCTCACGCGCCTGCGCCGGTCCCAGGCGAAGAGCCGGGTGATCGTGCTGGTGACCGACGGCGACAACAACGCCGGCGAGATCGACCCCGCCACCGCGGCGGACATGGCGAAGGCCATGGAGGTGCGCGTCTACACGATCCTCGTCGGACGGGGCGGCCGCGTGCCGATGCCCGTCCGCGCCCGCGACCCCTTCACCGGAGCCATCGTGACCGAGACGGTCATGGCCGACGTCAAGGTCAACCCCGACCTCCTGAAACGGATCGCCGACCGGACGGGAGGGGAGTTCTTCCGGGCCGAGGACCCGGCCGCGCTGCGCCAGGTCTTCGACCGTGTGGACCGGCTCGAGAAGTCCGAGATCAGGATGGCGGCCTACCGCCGTTACCGCGAGCTCTTCCCCCCCGTCCTCGCGCTGGCAGCGGCGCTCCTCGCCGCCGCGGGGCTTCTCTGGGCCTCGGGGCTGCGGGTGGTCCCGGCATGAGGGCGCGCGCGTGATCTTCGCCTCGCCCGCGTGGCTCCTCGGCCTCGTCGCGCTGCCGCTCCTGGCCGGCCTCGAGGTGTGGCTCGCCCGCCGCGACCGGGACCGCCTGTCGCGCCTCGTGTCCCGGCCGCTCTGGGACCGCGTCGTCCGGCGGCCGGCCGAGCGCTGGCGCTTCCTGCGGCTCGCGCTCCTGCTGCTCGGGGCGGCGGGGGTCGTCGTGGCCCTCGCGCGCCCCCAGTGGGGCATCGTGCGCGAGAAGGTCGAGCGCGAGGGTGTCGACGTGGTGCTCGTCCTCGACACGTCCGGCTCGATGGCGACCGCGGACGTGGCGCCGAGCCGCTTCTTCCTCGCCCGCCAGGCCCTGCTGCAGCTCGTCGCGCGCCTCGAGGGCGACCGCTTCGCGCTCGTGGCCTTCGAGGGCGAGGCGTACCCTCTCGTCCCGCTCACCCTCGACGCCGACGCGCTCGGCCTCTTCCTGGAGACGGTCGAGCCGGGGATCGTGCCCGCGCCCGGCACGTCGCTCGGCGTGGGGCTGGCCAAGGGGCTCGAGGCGTTCGTGGACAAGGAGCGGCGGAACAAGGTGATGGTCCTCGTCTCCGACGGCGAGGACCTGGAGGGCGAGGTCGAGGAGGCCGTGCGGCGCGCGAAGGAAGCGGGCGTCGTCGTCCACGCGGTGGGCGTGGGGACCGAGGCCGGCCAGCCCGTCCCGGAGCTGGACGCCGACGGGCGCGTGACCGGCTACAAGCGCGACGAGGGCGGCGGCGCCGTCGTCTCGCGGCTGAACATGGCGACGCTCGACGCGATCGCGCGGGGCACAGGCGGGAGGGCCTTCCGCGTCACCCCCGCGGACACGAGCCTGTCCGCGCTCGCAGCCGCGATCGAGGGCCTGGAGAGGAAGGCGCTCGCCCGCGAGTACTCCTACCGCCGCAAGGAGCGCTTCCAGGTGCCGCTCGCCTTCGGCCTCGCCTGCGTGGCCCTCGGCCTGTTGCTGCCCCCGCCGCCCCTGCGGCGGGGGCGGCGCGACGCGGTCGAAGAGGCCGGCCGGAAGGCCGCGGCCGTGCTGCTGGCGTGGGTCCTCGCCGCGCCGGCGGCCGCCGCGGCCGAACCCCCTCCGTATGGCTCCCCGACTCTCGGGGGCGAGCCCGCGCGCCGCTCCGGCACCGTCCTCGACGAGCTGCTGCTCCGGCCCCGGCGGGCGACGGAGGAGGGCCGTGGCGAGTACGCCCGCGGCAGCCACCCCCAGGCCCTCTCGGCCTTCGAGCGCGCGGCCACGGCACGGCCGCAGGACCCCGCCGTCCGCTTCAACGTGGCCGACGGTTTCTACAAGAACGGCAAGTACGACGAGGCGGCGGCTGTCTTCCGCGCGCTGGGCGCCGACGCCGCCTCCAAGGTGGCGGGGGCCTCGCGTTACAACCTGGGCAACAGCCTGTACCAGAAGCAGGACTACCGAGGAGCCATCCAGGCCTACCGCGACGCGCTGCGCCTCGCGCCGGGCGACGCGGACACGCGCCGCAACCTCGAGCTGGCGCTCCGCGCGCTCAAGGAGCAGGAGGAGCAGCAGAAAGACGAGAAGCAGCAACAGAAGGACCAGAAAGGCCAGCAGGACCAGAAGCAACAACAGCAGAACCAGCAGGGCCAGGACAAGAAGCAGAAACAGCAGCAGGGTCAGCAGAGCCCGCCGCGCCCCCAGACGCCGCAGGAGCGGGCCGACCAGCGCTTCCGGCGGGAGGCCGGGATGCCGCAGGAGCGGGCGATGCAGCTCCTCGACGCCCTGCAGCAGAATGAGAAGGCCGAGCAGAAGAAGCTCCTGGCCCTGAAGCGCGCGCAGAAGAGGAAGGGGAAGGACTGGTGAGCACGGGTGTCGGCCTCCGGCGGGCGGGGCGCGCGGCGGTGGCCGCGCTCCTGCTGCTCGCGTCCGCCTCGGCCTCGGCCTCGGCCTCGTTCACCGTGCGCTCCGAGGTGGACGCGCGGAAGATCGGCGTCCAGGACCAGGTCCAGCTGACCCTCACCGTCGAGGGCAGCGGCGCTCCCGACGAGATCGCGCTGCCCGCGCTCACCAACCTCGAGGTGGTGGGCGGGCCGTACCAGTCCACCCAGGTCTCGATCGTGAACGGGCGCATGTCGCAGTCCCGGAGCTACACCTATGCCCTGCAGCCGCGCGGGGTGGGGAAGGCGGAGGTGGGGGTCGTGAGGGCCGGCGACCAGGCGGCCCCGACCATCCCGATCGAGGTCGTGGCGGGGACCGTCCGTCCTCCCGCGCCGCAGAGGCAGGACCCGTTCGGCGACCCGTTCGAGGAGATGCTCGGCCGGCGCCGCGGGAGGGCGGCGGCGCCGAAGCTCCTCGTGCAGGCGACACCCTCGCGCACCCGCCTGCGCGTGGGCGAGCCGCTCGTGCTCACCTACTTTCTCGACACGCAGACTTCGGTGGCCGACCTGCAGTTCAAGGAAGCCCCGCAGTTCACCGGCTTCTGGGTCGAGGACCTCGCGCGGCCGCCGGCCTCGCCCTCCGGCGAGGCGGTGACGGTCGAAGGCGAGAGCTACCGCCGCTTCCCCATCCTGCGCAAGCTCCTCATCCCGACGAAAGCGGGAACCCTGACCCTCCCGGCCGCGACCTTCCGCATCGGCCTGGCGCGCCAGGGCTTCTTCGACGCGGGCGGAGTCGTGGAGCGCGCGACGAGGCCGGTGACGGTCACGGTGGACCCGCTGCCGGACGCGGCCGGCTTCTCGGGCGCGGTGGGCCGCTTCCGCGCCTCGGCCAGCCTCGACCGCGACGTCGTGCCGCTCGGCGAGGCGGCGACGCTGCGCTTCCGCGTCGAGGGCACCGGCAACCTGAAGTGGATCGACCGCGGGCCGGAGGTGGCCGTCCCCGGGGCGAAGGTCTTCCCCCCCCAGGCGAAGAGCGACCTGCGCGCGACCGACGCGGGCATCTAT
>JBGPQQ010000266.1:0-5413 GCA_041489115.1 Vicinamibacteria bacterium
ACCGAGGCCGAGGTGCTCGACCGGAGGATCGTCGTCGACGGATTGCTGGTCGTCGTCTGGGTTCCCTCCGCGCTCACGATGTCGGAACAGCTCCACATGGCGGCGCTCGATCTCGGGCTGACGCTGCGCGAGCCGCGCTGCATGGCCTGCGGCGGGGCGCTCCGGCCGACGCCCAAGGAGGACGTGCGCCCCCGCATCCCGCCCCGCACCGCGCTCTGGAAGGACGAGTACTTCGTCTGCGCGGAGTGCGATCGGCTCTTCTGGCGTGGCACGCACTGGGAGCGGATCGAGAAGACCCTGCGGCAGGCGGTGGCGGCTTGAGGAGGCCCCGAGGATGAGAGAGAGCGTCCAGGAGCGCTACGCGCCCCGCAACCACTGCTTCGGCTGCGGTCCCGCCAACCCGAAGGGCCTGCACGTCCGCAGCTTCGAGGAGGGGGACGGGCTCCGCGCGGAGTGGACGCCGGAGCCGCACCACGAGGCCTTCGACGGCGCGGTGGGCGGCGGGATCCTCGGGACCCTCCTCGACTGCCACTCGAACTGGACGGCGGCGGTCCACCTGATGAGAGCGGCCGGGCGCGAGGCCCCGCCGTGCACGGTCACGGCCGAGCTCCACGTGCGGCTGCTGCGCGTGACGCCGTCGGGCGGCCCGCTGCTCCTGCGGGCATGCGTCGTGGACTCGGGCGAGGACCGCGCGACGGTGGAGGCGAGCGTCGAGGCGGGGGGACAGACGACGGCCACCTGCCGGGGCGTGTTCGTGGCGGTGAAGGAAGGCCACCCGGCCTTCCACCGCTGGTAGCGGGCGCGCCTACGTCGGCCCGGACCCGTCCAGCAGACGGTTCGCGTAGTTGATCACGCCGCGGACGTAGTCCCGCTTCTCGAGGTAGCTCCCCGGGTAGAAGCTGCGCTTGAAGCCGTAGATGAGGATGTCCTTGACCTCGCGCGGGGTGAGATCGAAGGCCTCGACCGCGCGGGCGATCTCGTCGCTCACCGTGGTCTTGGAGACGAGCCGGTTGTCCGTGCAGAACGTGGTGGAAAGGCGCCGCCGGCGCATCTCGGCGAAGGGGTGCTTGCGCAGGTCGTCGGCCAGCTCGGGCACGGTCTGCTGGTTCGAGGTCAGGCACACCTCGATCGTGATGCGCTTGTCCGCGACGAACTCGGAGAGATCCTCGATGTAGCGCTTGCGGTCGCGGATCCTGGGGCTCGTGATCTTGCTCTCGTCGAAGAGCCACGTGCCGTGGCCGATGCGGTCGGCGTGCAGGTCCCCGATGGCCTGGAAGATCGACTCGGGGCCGTAGTCCTCGCCGGCGTGGACGGTCTTGCCGAGGAACGCCTCGTGCGCCACCTGGTACGCCTCCCGGTGATCCTCCGCGGGGTAGCCCTTCTCCTGCCCGGCGAGGTCGATCCCGACGACCAGCAGGCCCTCCTCGCGGCGCAAGCGGGCGGCGGCGCGGGCGACCTCCAGGCTCGCCGCGGCGTGGATCTCGCTCTCGGGGGCCTCGGGAAGGGTCTCGAAGAAGCGCCGGAAACCGAGGGAGAACTCCGGGGTGAAGAAGCGCATGGCGCACAGGATGATGCCGGCCACGAAGCGGGGCTCCCGGCCGGACCGGACCTCCGGACGGCCGTTGAAGGCGGCGGCCGCGCGCCGGAGGCCCCGGTCCACCGCTCGCACCACCGCCGAGACGTCGACTCCGGGCCCCACGTGAAGCTGGGGGGCGAAGCGCACCTCGAGGTAGCGCACGCCCTCGACCTGGCAGTCCTCGGCCAGCTCGAAGGCCGTCCGCTCGAGGGCCTCCTCGTCCTGCAGGACCGCCACCGTGTACTGGAAGCCCTCCAGGTACTCGTTCAGGTTGGCGTAGCGGGGCCGGAACACCAACGCTTCGAGCCCCTCGGGCGTCTCAGAAGGGAGGGGGACCTTGCGCTCGCGCGCGAGCTCCACGAGGGTCCCGAGCCGCAGGGACCCGTCGAGGTGGACGTGGAGGTCGGTCTTGGGGAGGCGGCGGATCAGGTCCTTGTCCATGAGCGGATTATGCCGCCGCAGGCGTGAAGTTGTGTGAACCCCACCGCCCTCCCGCGCGTACAAATGGTTGACTGGTAGAGTGCGCGGAGTCGCGTTCAAGGGATTGGAGCCACGATGGCGAACGGGAACGGAAACGGGCGGCGGAAGAGCCGGAAGCGCCTGATCTTCCTGAGTGCGGGCATCGTCCTACTCGCGGTGTTCGGCCTCGTGGCCGCCCGCCGGGGCGGCAAGGAGATCGATCCCTCGCGCCTCGCCGCGATCGAGAAGGGCGACCTCGCGCGGTCCGTCGTCGCGACCGGGAAGGTCCAGCCCCTGACCAAGGTCGAGATCAAGTCCAAGGCGAGCGGCCTCGTGAAGCGGCTGTTCGTGGACTACGGAGACCGGGTGAAGGAGGGCCAGGTCCTGGCCGAGCTCGACCGCGAGCAGCTCGAGGCCGCCGTCCGCGAGGCGAGGGCCAACCTGCTCGCCGCCGAGGCCTCCTGGGAGCGAAACAAGATCGAGGCGGAGGGACCCGACCTGCCCTTCCTGAAGACTGCCCTCGAGCGGGCCCGCAGGCTCTACGCCGACGGCCTCATCGCCCCCTCCCTGCTCGAGGACGCGGACAAGGCCTGGCAGATGGGGCTCAACAAGCAGACGGCGGCGAAGAGCCAGGCCGCGGTCAGCAAGGCCGAGGTCGAGAAGGCCCGGGCCGCCCTCGAGCGCTACCAGACCGACCTGCGCTACGCGACCATCACGAGCCCCATGGATGGGCTCGTGCTCTCGCGCGACGTGGAGGTGGGCGACGCGGTCAGCTCCATCCTCGTCCTCGGCTCGCAGGCGACGCTCGTGATGACGCTCGGCGACGTGAGCGAGGTCTACGTCCTCGGCAAGGTCGACGAGGCCGACATCGGCCGCGTCTTCATGGGCCAGCGGGCGCGCATCGTGGTCGAGTCATTCAAGGACAAGTCGTTCGAGGGGAAGGTCACGAAGATCTCGCCCCTCGGCAAGGAGAAGGACAACGTCACCACCTTCGAGGTCCGCGTGTCGATCCGCAACCCCGGCGGTGAGCTGAAGACGAACATGACCGCCAACGCCGAGATCATCCTCGAGGAGAAGAAGGCCGTCCTCATCGTCCCCGAGTCGGCGGTGGTGTACGACAAGGAGCGGAAGCCGTCTCTCGAGGTGCCCGACCCCAAGGCCGACGGTGGCAAGAGGAAGGTCGCGGTGAAGCTCGGCATCTCGAACGGGGTCAAGACCGAGCTCGTCGAGGGGCTGAAGGAAGGGGACAAGGTCGTCCTGCAGTAGGCGCCCGGGAGACGAGAGCCATGGTCTGGAGCGACCTCTTCCTGGACACGATGCGGACGCTGTTCGTGCACAAGCTCCGCACGCTGCTCACGATGTTCGGGATCGCCTGGGGCATCGTGTCGATCACGCTGATGGTGGCGGCGGGCGAGGGCCTGCGGGTCGGCCAGGCGAAGGTGGCGGAGAGCTTCAGCCGCGACGTGATGATCGTCTTCGCGGGGCGCACGAGCCTCCAGGCGGGCGGGATGCGCGCCGGCCGCCGCGTGCAGTGGACGGCCACCGACCACCTCGAGGTCGCGAAGCAGGCACCCTCGTGCGCCTACGTCATGCCGGAGCTCGGGCAGAACGCCCCCGTGCGCAGCGCCTTCAACAGCGGCTCGCTGACCATCACCGGGTCGATGCCCGATTTCGCGTGGATCCGCTCGATCGCCGTGGCCGAGGGCCGCTACCCGAACTGGGACGACGAGCGGCAGGTGCGCCGGGTGGCCCTGCTCGGGAGCGACGCGAAGAAGCAGCTCTTCGGCAGCCGGCCGGCGATGGGGGAGACGCTGCGCATCGGCGACTTCCCCTACACCGTGGTCGGCGTGATGCGGCACAAGGAACAGGACTCGAGCTACGACGGCCGCGACATAGGCAAGGTCTTCCTGCCCTTCAGCGCGATTCTCCAGGACTTCCCGAGAAAACCGCCATCGCTGCCGGACTCGGTGAACCGGCTCCTCGTCGCCCCACGGTCGGTGGCCGAGCACGAGGCCTGCAAGGGCGAGCTGCGCCGGGCCCTCGGGCGGATCCACTCCTTCGACCCGCGGGACGAGGAAGCGGCCCACATCTGGGACACGGTCGAGGAGGCGAAGGCGTTCAAGACCATGACGGACGGGATGAAGTACTTCCTCGGCGCGGTCGGGATCGCGACGCTCTTCATCGGGGGGATCGGGGTGATGAACGTCATGCTCGTCGCCGTGCGCGAGCGGACGCGCGAGATCGGCGTGCGCAAGGCGCTCGGCGCCACCCGCCGGTCGATCGTCCGGCAGTTCGTGGTGGAGACGCTCCTCGTGGTGTTCGTGAGCGGGGGCACGGGGCTCGCCGTGGCCTATGGCCTGTGCGCCCTGGTCAACCTCCTGCCCATGCCGCCCTTCTTCGCGGGCCTCCTGCCCACCTGGTCCTCGGGCCTCATGGCCTTCGCTCTCCTCGGTACGGTGGCGGTCCTCGCCGCGGTCTACCCGGCGCGCCGGGCGGCCTCGATCGACCCGATCGAGGCGCTGCGCTGGGAGGCGGGAGGCTAGCGATGCTCCGCGAGCTGGTCGCGCAGAGCTGGACGAACCTGACCCGCAACCGAACGCGCAGCCTGCTCACGATGCTCGGCATCGTCTGGGGCATCGTGGCGGTGACCGTCCTCCTCGCCTACGGCTCGGGCTTCCGGGCCATCCTGACCCACGCCTTCGACGCCTTCGGCCGGAGCGCGGTCGTCGCCTGGCCGGGCCAGACGAGCGAGCAGGCGGGAGGGGAGCGGGCCGGCCGCCGCGTCCGCTTCGAGAAGGCCGACCGCGACGCCATCGAAGCCGAGGCCACCCTCGTGAAGAGCATCAGCATGGAGACCGTCCAGTGGCGCCAGATCGCCTACGGCGACCGCACGGCCCACACGGCGGTGCGGGGCGTGGAGCCCGTCTACGGCGAGATCCGCAACGAGGTCCCGAGCGACGGCCGCTGGCTGAGCCCGGAGGACTACGTCGAGCGCCGCCGCGTCGCCTTCCTCGGCTCCCAGCTGCGCAAGAAGCTCTTCGCGGGCCGCCCCGCGGTCGGCGAGACCATCCGCATCGACGGCATGCGCTTCACCGTGGTTGGCACCATGGACCGCAAGATGCAGATGAGCAACTACTTCACGAGCGACGACGAGTGCGCGTTCATCCCCTACACCACCGCCGGGGACCTGTGGGACACCCGCTACTCGAGCGTCCTCGTCTTCGCCGCGGTCACGCCGTCGATGGAGAAGGCCGCGATCCAGCAGGTGCGCGACGCGGTCGGCAAGAGGCAGCGCTTCTCGGGCACGGACACGCGCGCGATCCAGATGTTCGGGCGCGAGGAGTTCCGGCCGATCATCGACGGCATCACCATCGGGCT
>JBGPQQ010000267.1:0-5384 GCA_041489115.1 Vicinamibacteria bacterium
CAGGGGGTCAACTGCGCAACTTCGGCTAGGCCTTTTCCCAGGTGAGCACCGCGCGGAGGGCGGTGAGGGGGGCGATCGGCTGCGTGGCGCGGTCGACGGCCATCACCGGCCGGGCGAGCGACAGGGGCAGCAGCGAGGCCGGCCGGAAGCCCAGGCTCAACAGGTAGGCGAAGGCGTTCAGCCGCGCGACGCGCGGCGGCGCGAAGCCCAGCTCCCGCCAGCGCCGTCCACCCGTGTCGCGCGCCATCTTCCACGGCACGGCCGCGTCGCCTTCGAAGCTGTCCTTGCCCCCCGCGGGGAAGGGGTCCCAGGGGTCCACCGACAGGCGGCAGCCCTCCTGGTGGAGGAAGCGGTAGACGACCCACGAGAGCGGCGTGATCCAGGGCTCGAGGAGGGCGAGCCCGCCCCCTTCCCGCAGCACGCGTGCCGCCTCGCGGAAGAAGTCGGCGGGGGCGGCGAGGTGGTGCAGCACGTCGAGCCCCACCACGGCGTCGACGCTCTCCGTGGCGACGGGGAGCCGGCCGGCGTCGGCGGCCAGGTCGTTCCACGGCGCGGGGTGCAGGTCCGACGCGATCCAGCGGAGGTCGGGGCGGCGCGCGCGCGCGGCCTCCTTCAGCAGGCCCGGCCCGGCGCCCGCCTCGAGGACACGGGCGCCGCGGGGGGCGGCGTCGAGGAGAGCCGAGAACCACGGCTCGTAGACGCGCGCCAGCAGGGGCTTCGCCCGCCAGAGCCGGCGGTGCTCGTGAAGGCGCTCGAGGCTCACCGGGCCCCGCCCGGCCTCACAGGCACTTGAGCTTGCGCGCGGCGAAGTTGCTCATCTGCAGGAGCAGCCAGCCGTGGCGGAAGCGCGAGATGTTGGTCTCGCCGTAGCGCCGTTCGCGGTAGCGCACCGCGATGTCCACGATGCGGAGGTTGAGGCGCGCCGCCCCGAACAGCAGGTCGAAGTCCCCGAAGGGGTCGAAGTCGCCGAAGTACGCCCGGTTCGCGGCGATCCGCTCGTAGTCCTCGCGCCAGAGGGCCTTCGTGCCGCAGAGCGTGTCGCGCACCTGCTGGCCGAGCAGCCACGAGAACTGGAGCGCGAAGAGCTTGTTCGCGAGGAGGTTGAGGAAGCGCATCGCCTTCCCCTCCATCGGGTAGACGAGGCGCGAGCCGTTGACCATCTCGCCCTTGCCGCGGGCGAGCGCCTCCACGAACTTCGGCACGTCTCCCGGGGCGACGCCCATGTCGGAGTCGAGGATGAGCAGCACGTCTCCTGTCGCCTGGGCGAAGCCGAAGCGCACGGCGTCGCCCTTGCCCTTGCCGGGCTGCCGGAAGAACCGCAGGGGCCGGTCCGGGTTCTCGGCGATCACCTGCTCGATGACGGCCGCCGTGTCGTCCGTCGAGTGGCCCTCCACGAAGAGGAACTCCGAGCCCTCGGGCAGGCTCGGCAGACTTCCGACGAGGGGGCGGATGTGGCCGGCCTCGTTCCGGCAGGGGATGACGACGCTCACCGTGGGCAGGGCCGGGCGGGCCCCGACCGTCCGCACGGGAGCGGGGCGCGCCCCGCCCGCCCTCACGGGAGCGGGGCGAGCGATGATCCCGAACACGAGGGAGAGCTCGTCGACGAGGGGGATCCGGCCGACGTAGCGGTTCACGAGGTCGGCGAGGAACGGCACCCGCACCGGACAGACGAGGTGCGCGTCGTCGCGCACGACCTCGAAGTCCGCCAGCGAGAGCATGCTCTTGATCTCCTCCGGGGGAAGCCAGGACTCCGGGGGCTGCTCGTACTTCATCCCCAGCCGCTCGGCGAGGCGCAGCAGGGGCTGCCAGAGGCGGCTGTAGCTGTAGATGAGGACGCGGGTGCGCGGGTGGCTCACCGCGTGCAGCGCCTCGAGCGTCGCCTGCACGTCGCTCAGGTGGGTGACCACGTTGACGAGGAGGATCACGTCGAAGGGCCCGCCTGCCCGTGCGAGCACGGCCGGATCGGAGACGTCGCCCTCCAGGAAGCGCAGCGCCCCGCTCCCGTAGCGCTCGCGCGCGTCGCGGACGGCGGGCGAGGAGACGTCGATCCCGACCCCCTCCGAGGGCCGGAGGGCCGCGAGGAGGTGCCCGGCCCCGCAGCCGAGGTCGAGGACGCGCAGGCCCTCCGGGACGCGGACCCGGAGGATCCGGGTCAGGTAGTCGTAGTAGTAGTGGTGGCGGCGGCGGGAGCGCTCGATGCCCTCGTGGTGCTCCTCGTAGAACCGGCGGACCTCCTCCAGGATGGGGTCGGCCGGTGCGCGCGGGTCACGGGCGTCGCTCATGGCCGGCGCGCCCTCACCACGAAGGAGCCGGTGATCTCGCGAAGGGCCGGGACCCGCTCGATCGCGCGCCCGACGCGGTCGACGACGTCGCACAGGGCTGCCGGCGTGGCCGGGTGCAGGAAGTCGAAAGGCTCGACGACGGCCTCGGCGAAACCCGCCGACCGGAGGGCGCGGAGCGCGCGGAAGCGCGAGAAGGCCATCTCGTCCGGGGAGACGCCGAAGTACCGCTTGGTGAGCCCCAGGTGGAACATGACGGCCACCTGCGGGTTCAGGATGTTGGGCGCGGCGAAGACGCACCGGCCGCCCGGCCGGAGGACCCGGAAGACCTCGCCGAGCGCGCGGTCGAGGTCGAGATGGTGGAGGACGGAGCTGCCGTAGACAGTGTCGAAAGACGAGGTGGCGTACGGCATGTGCTCCGCGTCGCCCCGGTGCAGGACGACGTTCGGGGCCCCGGCAAGGCGCCCCCGGGCCTTCGCCAGCAGGTCCGCCGAGAGGTCGAGCCCCACGATGCGGGCCCCGGCGGGCGCCACCTTCTCGAGGAAGATCCCGGTGCCGCAGCCCAGCTCGAGGGCGAGCTTCCCCGGGACGAGGCCGCCCCGCTCCACGAAGATCGAGGCGCGGCGGTCCGCGCGTCGGCGCCCGGAGGGGCTGTCCCAGTTCCAGATGATCTCGGCCCGGTCCGCGATCCCGCGGTGGTGCTCGATCTCGCGCTGCAGACGCTCGCTCGCGCTCACTGGTAGAACCAGTAGTGGAAGGCGGCGTAGCGGCCCGAGAGCGCGAGGTCGGTCCTCCCCTCCGACACGGCCGACGCGGGCACGCGGAAGACGTGCTCGTTCCAGCCCGGCCGGTTGGGCAGCGCCAGGCGCGCCGCCTCCCGGCCGCCCGCGCGCACGACGATCCCCATCTCGGGGACCTCGACGGGCACGGCCACTCCGCCCCGCGCCCCGAGGGCCCGCGCCACCACGGGCGATCGCGATCGCAACACCACCACGAGGTCGCGCCCGCCGCGCGTGCGCACGCGGAAGGACTCGTCGCCCACGATCAGGCGCCCGGCGTCGGCGAGCGTCGCCTCGCCGCCCGGCAGGGGGCCGATGCCGACCGCGCCGGCGAGGAGCAGCTCGCCGCGGCGGGACTCGTAGCGGTAGCCGTGGGCCGCCTCGTCGCGGGTGTCGCACACGTCGAGCCGGTCCACTTCGTCGAGCGGCGCGACCGCGGCCCGGGCTTCCGGGAGGACCGGGTGCTCACCGCGGTCGACGAGGTCCCAGCGGGCGCGGAAGAGCAGCAGGTCGTCGCCGAGGCTCGCGGTCTCGTGGACCGGGGGTCCGTCGGCGAGCGCGCGCATCAGCTCCGACCCGTCGTACCCGGAGCGGGTGAGCAGGAGGAAGGGCGGCCTCTCCGCCCCGGGCAGGCGGCCGAGCGATTCGAAGAGGCCCGCCTCCCGCTCGGCCGTCCGGTTGCCGACGAAGGCCGGGCTGGTGACGCCGTGCAGGTTCACGTTGCGGTGGCCGGTCAGGTACTCGACGCTCGTCGCCGCGTTCGCGATCGCGACGCCCGGGGGCAGGTTCGCGCGGATCCACGCCGCCATCGGGATCTCCCGCCGCCACGTCTCGCCGGCCATCTCCGCGTAGACGGCGGCGAAGCGCGCGGTGGAGAGCAGGCCGAGCAGGACGAAGAGGCCCGCCCCGGCGCGGAAAAGGCCGCGCTCGAGGGCCTCGTCTTCGCGCGCGACGAGGCGGGTGGCCACGCCGAGACCGGCCGCGGAGAAGGCCAGGAGGCCAGGGAAGGCCCACATCAGATAGCGATTGAAGTGCACGCCCATGAAGACGTTCGGCCCGGCGAGCGCGAACACGAGGGCCACCAGGACGAGCCAGGCCCACACCCCCCGGCGCAGCTCGTCGCGCGACTTCACGGCAACGAGCAGCACGAAGAGGAGGGCGAGCGGCGGGAAGAAGAAGGCTGCCTGCCCCTGAGAGAACCCGATCGGGACTTCGGAGGGGTAGAGGCCGAGGAGCAGGCCGCGCAGCACGTCCACGGCGTACTTCGAGGCGAGGGCCACGGTCTCCACGGGGCCGTAGTTGGGCAGCAGCGACTTCTCGTCGACCGAGGTCTGGAGCCACGACCCGGTCACCACGCGCTGGAGCGCCAGCACGAGGAAGCCGGCGGCCACGGGTAGCCAGGGCAGCAGCCGCTCGCGGCGCGACGCTTCCGGGCGGCGCGGGCTCGCCGCGCCGAGGACGAGGGCGATCGGCAGGCCCTCCGGGCGGGCCAGGGCGACGAGCGTCCCGGCCACCGCGAAGCCCGAGGCGCCGGCTCCGCTCGCGTACGCGAGCCAGCGGTCGAGGAGCAGGAGGGCGAGGAAGAGGAAGAGCGCGATGTCCGAGCCGTAGAGATAGCCCCAGACGACGGGCCCGCCGAGGGCGACGAGGGCGCCGGCCAGGAGGCCCTCGCGCCGCCCCGCGAGGCGCGTGGCCACCCGCGCGGCGAGGGGGATCGACGCGAGGTAGAGCGCGGCGCCGAAGAGGACGGCGAACGCGATGAGCCCCTCTCCGCGGGCGCCGGCCGCGTGGGCGAGGGCGAGGACCGCCGTGTGGAGGAGGCTCGTCGCGCCGGTGGTGGGCGCTTCGCCCGCGTTGTACTGGAAGGGGTGGCCCTCGGCCATCGCCTTCGCGTACTGCGCGACCACGTAGAGGTCGCTGACCTGCGCCACGAAGTGGCCCTCGGTCGTCCACAGCAGCAGGCCCAGGAAGGCGGAGGCGACGGCCAACCCGAGCAGGAGAAGGGCGCGCACGGGTGGATCTTAGCAGTCGCGACGACCTCGGCGATGTGGGCCGCATCGCTGCCAGGGGCCCCGCACACGGGCCCGGCCGAACGCCCGTGCAAGCGAGCGCCGGGTGAGTCGTCGGCTCGGGCGGGGTCTGGCACGATGCGGCCAATTCGCGGCCGGTGCCGGTTTCGAACTGCCGGAGTCGATACGCCTGTCTTGACTCGCGCCGGGGAGGGCCCCAAGATGCCCGCGAGCATGCCCGGCCCCGACTGGACGCTGCTGCTGCGGACGCCGGCCTTCGAGACGACGGCTCTCCTGCTCGGCCTCGTCGTGGTCGC
>JBGPQQ010000268.1:0-5363 GCA_041489115.1 Vicinamibacteria bacterium
GTCCTTCCGCAGGCAGCGCAGGACGATCTTCTCGAGGTCGTGAGGGAGGCCCGGGATGATCTCACCCGGCGGCCTCGGCTCTGTCTCCAGGATCGCGCCCAGCGTCGCCGCCGGCGTCTCACGCCGGAAGGGGTGCCGCCTCGTCAGCAGCTCGTACAGCACCACCCCAAAGGAGAAGACGTCGGACCGGGCGTCCACACCAGGCCCTGCGCCTGCTCCGGCGACATGTACGTGACCGTCCCCATCACCACGCCGCCCCGCGTCGCGTCCGACACCGTCGGGCGAGGCGCACCTTCCGCCGCCGCCGGGAGCTGCTTCGCCAAGCCGAAGTCGAGGACCTTCACCTGGCCATTCGCGGCCACGAACAGGTTCTCCGGTTTGAAGTCGCGGTGGACGATCCCGTTGCGGTGGGCCGCGGCGAGGCCCTGGGCGGCCTGCACGGCGACAGAAAGCGCCTGCTTCAGCGTGGGGGCGCGGCGGGCGAGCACCTCCCGTAACGTCTCGCCCTCGAGCAGCTCCGTGACGACGTAGGGCGTGCCGTCGTGGGTGCCCACGTCGTGGACGGTGAGGATGTGGGGGTGGTTGAGGGAGGCGACGGCGCGGGCCTCGCGCTCGAAGCGGCGGAGGCGCTCGGGGTCGGCGGCGAAGTCGGCGGGGAGGACCTTGACGGCGACCTCGCGGCCGAGGCGGGTGTCGGTGGCGCGGTAGACCTCGCCCATCCCGCCCGCGCCGAGGAGGTCGGTCACCTCGTAGGGGCCGAGGCGCGTCCCCCGGACGACCGTGAGCCTCTGCGTGGGCGCGCCGGCCGCCGGCTCTTCCATCAACAGCTCGGCCTCGCTCTCCTGCGCGAGCAACGACAGGACCTCGCGCCGCAGCTCCACGTCCCCGCCGCACGCCTGGTCGAGGAACGCCTCACGCTTCGCGGTGCTCTTCTCCAGCGCCGCGTGGTACAGCTCTTCGACCTTCGGCCAGTTGTGGGGCTTCAGGGTGCCTCCGCTGCTCTCGCTGCTACGACCCGTCACGCTCTCCCCGGGGGACGACGCCGTGGCCCCGGGAAGGCCAGGAGTCCGACCGCAAGACTAGCACTTCGTCCGCGGCGCCGATCCTGAGAAGGGATCGCGGCTCAGCGCCCTGGGAAGAGGTGACCGAGGACCTCGTCCCGGGTGAGCCCGTGGTGAGCCGCCACATCGGCGACGACCGCCGCCAGTGTACCGACACGCAGGACCGCGTGGTCCGGGATCGTGAGATGGTGCTGCGGCTCCGAGCGCGACGTCAGTCGGATGTGGCTGCCGGTCTGGCGGACGACCTCGTACCCGAGGGCGCCGAGGGCGCGGGCGAGGTCACGCCCGGAGACGTCCCGCGGCAGCCTCATACGGCAATGAGCTGATCCCGGACGAAATGAAGGCGCACGACGCGCGGGCGCTCGGACTCCTCGAAATGGCAGCGCACGGCATCACGCACGTTCGCCTGCAGGGCCTCGAGGGTGTCGGCCTCGGTGAAGATCGAGGCGCCGAGCGCACGTGCCGTGTAGCCCCCCTCGGGTGCTTCCTCAGCCACGAAGACGATCTCCGTCAGGATACCCTCCTCGACCACGGTCAGACTACCACACCCCGTCGGTCCTCCAGGCTGAGCAGCCACCCACCGCTCACCCCCGCCGCACGCCTCGTCGAGGAACTTCTCCCGCTCCAAGGCGCCCTTCTCCAGCGCCGCGTGGAACAGTTCCTCGACCCTGGCCCAGCCGGGCGTCGTCACGGCTCCTCCGTGGGTCCCGACGCCTGGCTCTCCCCGCGCTTCATCTCGCGCAGCAGCCAGACCTTCGCGAGCTTCCAGTCCCGGAGGACGGTCTGGGGCGATCCCTCGTCGAGCGAGACGGGTCGGCCCTCGCCGCCCCGCTTGAGCGAGCGCCGGGCCCGGGCGTGGTCCACCAGGATCCGGCGCATGACCCGGGCCGCGACCGCGAAGAAGTGGCCGCGGCTCTCCCAGTCTACCGGGGAGGGGCCCACCAACCGCAGGTAGGCCTCGTGGATGAGGGCTGTCGTCTGGAGCGAGTGCTCGACGCGCTCGCCGGCCATGCAGCGGCGGGCCCGCAGGTGGAGGTCCCGATAGACGAGCGGGACGAGCTTGTCGAGCGCGGACTCCTCCCCGCGGCTCCACGCCTGGAGCAGTGCTCGGCCACGAGCTGGCCCACGCCGCGTGGACGTTCGCTGACCCGGAGCGGGCCCGCTTCGTGGTGGAGGTGCAGCGCCGGTCGCAGGAGCAGGCGCGGCGGGCGCAGACGGAGGGGACGGCGGGCGAGGGCTTCTCGGACGAGGTGCAGGAGACGGAGCGGCTGGTGCACCTGCTCGAGGAGCCGGCCATCGCGGCCGAGGCGGCGATCACCGAGGAGCTGCGGGCGAGCCACCAGGCCCGGTGACGGCCCTCAGTTCCAGCTCACGTGGACGCCGAGCCGGATCTCGCGGGGGTTGCGGGTGGTCGTGATGCGGCCGAGGCTGTCCCCGGAGACGAGGCAGCTCGTGGTGTCGAGCGTGCTGCAGACGGCCGCGGGCATCCCGAGCTGGGTGTGGTTGAGCGCGTTGATGAAGTCGGCCCGGAGCTGCAGGCGGAGGTTCCGGGGCAGGGACCAGCTCTTCGAGAGAGTGAGGTCCCACTGGTTGACGCCCGGCCCCCGCAAGGGGGCGCGCCCGGAGTCCCCGTACTGCCCGTCCTCCGGCGGCGCGAACGCGGCCGGGCTGAAGTAGTAGACGTACCCGGGCCCGTCTGCCGGCAGGCTTGCGAACGGGTCGCCGACCTGGTTGGCGCGCGAGCCCCGCTGGCCGCCGTTGGTGTTGGCGTTCAGGATCTGCGGGACCGGCACGCCCGACCAGAAGGTGGCGATGCCGGCGACCTGCCAGCCCTGGAGCGCGGCTTTGAGGAGCCCGTTCGCCGCGTTGCGGAAGAACGGCAGCTTGTTTCGCGAGCACCTCCTCGCTCGCCTCCTCGAGCGCCACGCGATCTCCCACCTCCTCGTGGCCAAGCTCGAGGCGTGGCGGCACCCGGGCTTCTCCGCCTTCGTGGGCCAGCCCATCGCCGCCGAAGACAAGGCCGCCCTCGAGGACATCGCGGCCTATCTCCTCCGCCCTCCCCTCTCGCTCGAGAAGCTCGTGTACCTCGATGGCCAGCAAGCGGTAAGACCCACCGATCCGTGGTCCCCTGCGTCCCGGCGGCGGCCGCGATCAGCGCCGGGGTCAGGCTGCCGTTCAGAGAGCCGCGGCGACCGGGCCCGGGTCCCGGCCGGGGACCGGCCGCGCGAGGAGCCACACGAGCAGGGTGGCATAGACGAACGAGTCCGCCGCGATCTCGGCACCGTGCACGAGACGCATCGCGGTGGGCAGCCAGAAGGCCTGGAGCATGCCGAAGAGGCCGACGAAGGTGAAGTTCGCGAGCCCGAGGCTCAGCGCGAGCCTGCGTCGCGATCCTCCCCAGAGCGCGATCACGGGCACCGACGCAACCAGGAAGAGCGTGCTGCGGAGGAACTGTGTAGGGATGATCTGTCCCCAGCCCGGCAGCGTGAGACCATGGGCCTGGTTCCTGTAAGCGTCGACCACGAAGGGACCGACCATCATCCCGAAAGCGAGGTAGACGACGGGGAACGCGACGACGGCCACTGCCAGGCGCCAGGCCCAGGACCGCGCGCCGAACTGGCCTTTGAAGCGAGACCAGAGTGCCGCGCTGGCCTCGGTCGCGGCCGCGGGACGGAAGAGGGCCGCCGCCACCGCCGCGCAAGCCAGGGTCGAGGGCAGGAAGATCAAGACGAGCCCGCCGGCGCCTCCGATGGTCGTGAAGATCGCGGTCTCCAGGGCGGTGTTCAGCCCGAGGCAGACGTAGGCGAGGAGCGCGAGGGCGGCGAAGCGGGAGAAATAGCGCGAGCACAGGCCGGAGGCGAGCGGACCCAGCGACACGCCGAGGGTCAGGCTCGCGAGGAAGGCGAAGAGGGCGAGCTGTGCGGGCTCGGTGCCCGGCAACGAGGGGAGGGCGACCCCCAGGGCGGTCGCCAGGGCCCCGCCGAGCATGGAACCGCCCATGTAGGCGACGGCGCAGACAGCGGTCTTCCAGGCGTACGACAGGACGGTCTTCATGGTCTCCTCCCACGCCGAGGCTTCGCTCGCGCGGCAGCCTGCGGCTGGAAATGCTGGAGGGCGCGGCGGGCCCAGCGCGCCCGGGCTTTGTAGAGCTCGATCCCGCTCTCGAGGGCGAGCCGTCCGTGAAGGCCGGCGCTGGCCTCCATGCCGGCGAGATGTCGCTCGAGGCTCTTCACCTCGGCGTCGATCTCGGCGGCCAGGCTTTCGAGAAAGCGGCGGGAGTCGGCGGGCCTGCCGACTCCCGCGAGGAAGGCGAAACGGAGATCCACCTCCCCTTCGCGCCGGACGAGGTCCTCGTGCGTGACGGGCTTTGTGGCCCAGGCGCGCAGGACCGCAAGACCCCTCGCGGTGATCTCGTACACACGACGCGGGCGCAGGGGCTGCCGGTCGTCGAGCTTGCCCGCGACCAGCCCGCTCCGCTGCAGTCGTTCGAGTGCGGGGTAGATGGCCCCGGGGCTGCTGCTGAAGTAGCCCATCGGGGTCGCCTCGAACATGCGGCGCAGGTCGTAGCCGGAGCGCGGCGCCTGCTGCACCAGGCCGAGCAGCGCGTAGCCGAGGGGGGTGAGGGTCGGCAGTGCCATGGTACTCGTCATAACAGTACGAATCATACTATATGGAAGTTCCAGCTGCGGCGGCTGGAGCCAGGGAATCTCGACAACACGCAGGTCTTCCACGTGATGTGGTAGCCACCGCCCTCCGCTACGCTCGTGGAGGCGGACCTCCCGGGAGGACTCATGAAGCTGCAGCCGTTCGCCTCCATCCTCGCACTCGCCGCGCCAGCTTGCCTCGACGCCGCCAGCGTGCCCGTGCGCGCACGATCCGCGATGGTGGTGTCGCAAAACGCCATGGCCTCGCAGATCGGCGTCGAGAGGGCTTCCTCGTCTCGGACGGCCTCGAGCGCTCGCTGCGCGAGTGTCCGGAGAACTGACGGACGGCTCGGGATCCGTGCAACTGCCCCGGTTCAGGAAACGGAACGGGGCACGGGCCACGGGCACGGGCGGCTGTTGCGATCGCGGCGCGGCCGCTCGGCAGAACGGACGGCGAGCGGCCGCGCAGATACGGTGGGCTGCTGCTCGGCCCCGACCTCGTCCAGCAGTTCGCCCCTCGGGACTCTGTCACGAGGTGCATCGGGGAGGCTCGCGACGGAGGCGCCCACCGGACGTGAAGCGCTGAACTCGTCGTTCCGCACTGGCTGCTGTCCCCACGGGAAGACGTCAGTCACGATCCGCCGAAGGGAAGCCGCCA
>JBGPQQ010000269.1:0-5352 GCA_041489115.1 Vicinamibacteria bacterium
CGAAGCCCAGCCCGTAGCGGCCGGTCTCCAGCGACCGGATGGACTTCTGAAAAGCCTCCTTGTAAGTCTTGCCGATGCTCATGGCCTCGCCCACGGCGCGCATCTGCGTGCCCAGCTTGTCCTCGGCGCCGCGGAACTTCTCGAAGGCCCACCGCGCGAACTTGATGACCACGTAGTCGCCCGAGGGCGTGTACTTCTCGAGGGTGCCGTCGCGCCAGTACGGGATCTCGTCGAGGGTCAGCCCGCCGGCGAGCTTGGCCGAGACCTGGGCGATCGGGAACCCCGTCGCCTTCGAGGCGAGGGCGGACGAGCGCGAGGTCCGCGGGTTGATCTCGATGATCACCACCCGGCCCGTCTTCGGGTCGTGGGCGAACTGCACGTTCGTCCCGCCGATCACCTCGATCGCGTCGACGACGTCGTAGGAGTGCTTCTGCAGCCGCCGCTGCAGCTCCTCGCTGATCGTCAGCATCGGCGCGGCGCAGAACGAGTCGCCGGTGTGGACGCCCATCGCGTCGATGTTCTCGATGAAGCAGACGGTGATCTTCTGGTTTTTCGAGTCCCGGACGACCTCCAGCTCCAGCTCCTCCCAGCCGACGACGGCCTCCTCCACCAGGATCTGGCCGATCAGGCTGGCGGCCAGGCCGCGCTGGGCGACCGTCCGCAGCTCCTCGACGTTGTAGACGAGGCCCCCGCCCGTGCCGCCCATCGTGTACGCGGGGCGGATGACCACCGGGTAGCCGAGCGCGGCCGCGGTCTTCTCCGCCCCCTCGAGGGAGTAGGCGAGGTCGCTCCTCGGCATGTCGATGCCCAGCCGGCTCATCGTGGCCTTGAAGGCCTCGCGGTCCTCGCCCCGCTCGATCGCGTCGACGCTCACGCCGATCACCTTCACGCCGAAGCGGGCGAGGACGCCCGAGCGCGCCAGCTCCGAGCTGAGGTTGAGGCCGGACTGCCCGCCGAGGTTCGGGAGGAGGGCGTCGGGACGCTCCTTTTCGATGATCTCGGCCATGCGCGCCGCGTTGAGCGGCTCGAGGTAGGTGACGTCGGCCATGCCGGGGTCGGTCATGATCGTCGCGGGGTTCGAGTTCGCGAGCACGATCTGGTAGCCGAGCGAGCGCAGGGCCTTGCAGGCCTGCGTCCCGGAATAGTCGAACTCGCAGGCCTGCCCGATCACGATCGGGCCGGAGCCGATGATCATCACCTTCCGGATGTCGTCCCGCCGGGGCATGGGGTCTCCATTCGGGGGTGCATCTCGAGGGCGTCACCGGGAGCTGGCGGACCGAGGCTCCTTCAGCTCCACGATGATCACGTGGGTCTCCGTGTCGCCGACGTTCTCGCCGATGTGCGTCTGCTCGTTGCCCCAGATGGCCTGGCCGGCCTCGATCTCGCGGCTGGCTGCCCGACCGTCGCCGAACGTCAGCCGGCGGCTGAACGAGCTGAGCGCGCACAGGACGAAGTCCGGGTGGTGGTGCTCGCTGGTCTTCTCGCCGGGCTTGTCCCGGTACTCCAGGACGCGCACGCGCTCGTTCTCGAACACGAGCTTGTACTTGTCGCCGTCGGTCTCGAGCGGATCCCGAATGTCCAAGACTTCGCCTCCTGTTTCGGCAGGGCCTGGCCTGACCGGGCGAGTGTAGCGCAGAAGGCGGGGCCGAGGCCGCGGGCAAAGGCCACCAGGGCGTCTGCTGCGGCGCCGCGATGGCACTGCGCGACGGCCACCTGGCCGGGATCCCCGATCCGATCCCGCTGCTGGCGCCCAGCATCTGCGTCGCCTGGGCGTGAACCTGACGAGCGAGCCCAGCTTCTCGAGCAGGAGCCTGTTCGTGGTGTGAAGGCACCCCCCCAAACCCGCGCGCCTCTTCCCACGGAATACGCCGTATCCTTCGGCGGTATCCAGTGCGGGCCGCGAGACCCGGCCCCAGGGAGGTGCCCGTGCGACGCCGCCTCGAGCCGTCCGTCGTCCGATGGCTGACCCTCGCCGCCGCGCTCGCCGCCGGCCTTTCGACCGCGAGCGCCCAGCCCATCTCGCGCGAGGACCTGCCTCCGGGCCTGCGCCCGTGGGTCCCGTGGGTGCTGGACCAGGTGCCGACCCTGGGCTGCGCGACGGTCCAGGGGCAGCCCGTCTGCCTCTGGCCCGGCCAGCTGAGGCTCGACCTCGGACCGAGCGGCGGCACCTTCGGCCTCGACCTGCAGGCCGACCGCGCGGTCGACCTGCGCCTTCCGGGCAGCGCGGAGCACTGGCCCCAGGACGTCCGCCTCGACGGCTCCCCCACCCCCGTCTTCGATCGCGACGGCGCACCGCGCCTGCGCGTCGGCGCTGGCCGCCACCTCCTCGCTGGCCGCTTCGCCTGGTCACGCCTGCCCGAGTCGCTGAGCGTCCCCGCGGAGATCGGTCTCGTGGACCTGCGCCTCGATCGCCAGGGCGTGCCCCGGCCGCGGCGCGACGAGGCCGGCCTCCTCTGGCTGCGGGCCGGCACCGAGACCGTCGGCGAGGGCGAGAGCCTCCGGCTCCAGGTCTTCCGGCACGTCCAGGACGGCATCCCCCTCTTCGTCGAGACGCGCCTCGAGCTGGAGGTGGCGGGCCGGGCGCGGGAGATCACGCTCCCAGGCGCGCTCCTGCCGGGCACGGTTCCCGTGGCCGTCTCGGGCGACCTGCCGGCGCGCGTCGAGAAGGACGCCCTGCGCGTGCAGGTGCGCGGCGGCCGCTACTCCGTGAGCGTCGAGGCGCGCGTCGAAGGCCGCCCGAAGGCGATCGGCCTCCCGAAGGGGCCACCGAAGGACCCCTGGCCGCCGCGCGAGGTGTGGGTCTTCGCCGCCGACGAGACGCAGCGGCAGGTCGAGCTCTCCGGCCCCACGCCCATCGACCCCTCGCGGACCGACCTGCCCGAGGAGTGGCGCGGGCTGCCCGCGTTCCTCGTGGAGCCGGGGGCGAGCTTGGCGCTCGCCGAGGTGCGACGGGGCGAGGCCGAGCCGCCGCCCGACGCGCTCACCCTCGCGCGCGAGCTCTGGCTCGATCCCGACGGACGCGGCGCGAGCGTCCGCGACCGCTTCGGCGGCACCCTCCGCGCGACGACGCGCCTCGACCTCCTCCCGCCCGGGACACTCGGCCGCATCGCCGTCGACGGCCAGGACCAGCTCGTCACCGCCCACCCCGAGACGAAGGCGGCCGGCGTCGAGCTCCGGCGCTCGGCCCTGCAGCTCGAGGCCGACTCGCGCCTCGCCCTCAAAGGCGCGATCCCCGCCGTCGGCTGGACGACCGCCGTCGAGCAGCTCCAGGCCACCCTCCATGTCCCGCCCGGCTGGAGCCTCCTCGGCGCGACCGGCGTCGATCGGCTTCCCGGAACCTGGACGTCCCGCTGGACGCTCCTTGGCTTCTTCTTCGTCCTCATCGTGACCCTGGCCGTCTACCGCCTCTTCGGTCTGCGACCCGCGGCCCTCGCCCTCGCGGCCCTCGTCCTCGCCCACGGCGAGTCCGGCGCGCCCTTCGCCGTGTGGCTGAGCCTCGTCGCTGCGATCGCGCTCCGCCGCGTGGCTCCCGCCGGCCGGATCCCGCGCGTCGCCCGCCTCTGGTTCCTCGCGAGCGCTGCCGTGCTCGTCGTCCTGGTCGTGCCCTTCGCGCGCGACCAGGTGAGGGACGCGCTCTTCCCGCAGGTGGCCGGGGTCGCCGCCGGGCGTGGCGGTCGACTCGCCACCGCCCCCGCAAAGGCCGGCGTGCCGGGCGGAGTGGTCGGCGGCGTCGTGGGCGGCATCCCCGCGGCGGCGCCCGCGATGCCCGTCCAGGAAGTTGAGGAGAAGCGCGACGAGGCGGCCTCCCCCGTCGGGCGGTCGAACATCGCCCTCGAGCAGGACCCGAAGGCCGTCCTGCAGACGGGCCCCGGTGTCCCGAGCTGGACCTGGCGGAGCTACTCCCTCACGTGGAGCGGACCCGTGGGCCGCGACCACACGATGCGGCTCCTCCTCGTCTCCCCCGGAATGAACCGCCTGCTCACGCTCCTGCGCCTCGCGCTGGTCGCGGCGTTCGCCTACGTCCTTCTCGCCGGCCGCTGGCCGACGCTCCCCCGCCGGCCGAGAGTAGAGCCCCTCGCCGCGCTCCTCGCCCTCGCTCTCTTCCCCACCGCGGCGCGGGCCGAGCAGGAGACGCCGAGCCCCGAGATCCTCCAGGAGCTGAGGCAGCGCCTCACCCGCCCCGCCCCCTGCGAGCCGCGGTGCGTCACGACGCCGAGCCTCGTCCTGCGGCTCGACGCGAGCCGCCTGGCGCTGAGCGCCGAGGTCCACGCCGCGGCCGACGGCACGTGGCCGCTCCCCGGCCCCGTCGGGAGCTGGACCCCAGCCGAGATCCGCGTCGACGGCGCCCCCGCGGTGGCGGTCGTGCGTCTCGCCTCGGGCTTTCTCCACCTGCGCCTCTCGCGCGGCGTTCACCGCGTCGAGGCCGCAGGCCCCGTTCCCCCCGGCGACAGCTTCACCCTGCAGTTCGCCGACCCGCCGCGGCGCGCGCGAGCCGAGGCGCCGGGATGGGAGGTGAGCGGCCTGCGCGCCGACGGCCCCGCCGAGCCCTCGATCCTCCTCACCCGCCGCCTCGCCGTCCGTGGCGGCGCGCCCGGGACCGAGGGCCGCTACGCCCCGTGGCTCGAGGTCACCCGCACCCTCGGCTTCGGCGTCACGTGGACCGTCGAGACGCGCGTGCGCCGCGTGACGCCCGTGGGCGCGCCGATCGCGCTGCGCGTCCCGCTCCTCCCTGGGGAGGCGCCCACCCGCGCCAACCTCGTCGTCGAGCACGGCGAGGTGGCGGTGAGCCTCGGCGGCGACGAGACCGAGGCTACCTGGGAGTCGACGCTGGAGCAGGCCCCGCGGATCGTCCTGCGTGCGCCCGAGGGCCGCCCGTGGTCCGAGGTGTGGCGCCTGCAGTGCAGCCCGATCTGGTCCTGCACCGCCGCCGGCATCCCGCCCGTCTCGCGCCTCGCCGAGGGCCTCTTCGCTCCCGAGTACCGCCCCTGGCCGGGCGAGTCGATCACCGTCGGCCTGGCCCACCCGCAGGGTGTCGAGGGCCAGACCCTCACGATCGACGACGTTTCCCTCGAGGCCACCCCCGGCCGCCGCCTCGAGCGCGTCCGCCTCGTCGCCACGGCCCGCAGCAGCCGCGAGCAGCCCCTCGTCCTGCGCGTGCCGAAGGAAGCCGAGGTGCAGCAGGTCACGATCGACGGCCAGGACCGCCCGGCCCGGCCCGAGTCCGGCGAGCTCCGCGTGACCGTGCCCGCGGGCCGGCACACGGTCGAGGTCCGCTGGCAGCAGTCCCGCGGCATGGGCGTCTTCTACGGCCTGCCGCGCGTCTCTCTCTCGAGCCCCGCCGTCAACGTCACG
>JBGPQQ010000270.1:0-5336 GCA_041489115.1 Vicinamibacteria bacterium
CGCTCACGAACTACTTCGTGGGCCGGGCGCAGCACGGCCTGGGCCGGCGCGCGTCGATCGGCTTCCTGGGCACGGCCGTCGTCCGCGACCTCGAGACACCGAGCCTCGACGGCCTGCTGCCGGACCGAGCCTTCGTGGGGGGCGTGGACGGCCACGTCTTCCTGGACGGCAAGCGCGACTGGGTCGTCTCCGGCGGGCTCTCCGGGAGCACGGCCTCGGGAAGCCAGGCCGCGGTGCTGCGCCTGCAAAGGGCTGCGCAGCGCTACTACCAGCGGCCCGACGCCCCGCACGTGAGCGTCGACCCCGCCGCGACGTCCCTCTCGGGCTGGAGCGGGCGGGTGGGCCTCAACAGGAACAGCGGCAACGTCACCTTCAACGCCGGGCTCTGGGGGATCAGCCCCGGCTTCGAGTCGAACGACCTCGGCTTCGCCACCCAGACCGACCGGGGCGGCGCCCACGGCCAGGTCCTCTTCCGGAAGCTGACGCCGGACGCGTGGACCCGCAGCCGGAAGATCTCGGTCGCGAAGTGGTGGACGTTCAACTACGGGAGCGAGTGCCAGGGGGACGGCGTGCAGGTGGCGGCGGGCGCCCAGCTCCGCAACTACTGGCAGCTCGACCTGACGCTCGGCAAGTCCTGGAACACGTGGGACGACAAGCTCACGCGGGGCGGGCCGACCACGATCCGGCCCGGCATCAGCAGCCTCGGCCTCGTCGCCACGAGCGACGCCCGCCGGCCCGTCTGGGTCAACGCCTCCGCCCAGCTCTCGAACCGCGAGTTCGGCGGCCGCAGCCGGCAGTACTCCGCCACCCTCAACCTCCGCCCCTGGACCGCACTCACCCTCTCGGCGACGCCCACGTATCTTCGCTCCCACACCATCGCCCAGTACCTCGCCACGGTGCCCGACGTGACCGCCGCCGCGACCTTCGGCAGCCGGTACGTCTTCGGCGGCCTCGACCAGACCGAGGTGTCGATCCCCCTCCGCTTCAACCTGGTCCTCTCGCCGAAGCTCTCCCTGCAGCTCTACACCCAGGCGCTCCTCTCGACGGGGGACTACCCGTCGATCCGGGAGCTCGCGGCCCCGCGGACTTACGCCTTCCCCGTCTACGGGGTGGACGTGGGCACGATCGATCGGGACCCGGACGGCCTTCGCTACGTCATCGACCCCGACGGCGCGGGGGACGCACGGCCCTTTCGCATCCCGGTCCCCGACTTCAACTTCAAGTCGCTCCGGGTAAACGCGGTGCTGCGCTGGGAGTTCCGCCCCGGCTCCGCCGCCTACGTCGTCTGGACCCAGCGCCGGCAAGACGGCAAGAACCTGGACGACCACGCCTTCGGCCGCGACCTGGGCGACCTCTTCTCGGCCCCGGCCGACGACGTCTTCATGGTCAAGCTCGCCTGGTGGCTGGGGAAGTGACGGCACGCTCGGAGAGAGGGCGCCCGGGCCGCGACGCCATGATCGGCCTGTGACGGCGAGGCAGTCGTGGCCGGTTCGCCGGTACCGCTTGGGCGAAGAGCCCGGCGACGACCTGAGCCGGTCGACCACCGCCGAAGAGCGGCTCACAATCCTGGCCGCCCTCTCGGCTGAGGCGTGGGCTCTCAGTGGAAAGCCACTCCCGACCTACGCCCGCCACGAGACGCCCATCGTACGGCGGCCGCGGCACGTCAGCCCGCCCCGCTGAGCAAGATAGGCCTTTCGCGCGGCGCATCGAACCGCTGACGCCCGCGTCTGGAGCTTGACTGTCGAACAGACTGTAGAGCAGACTCCACACCATGGAGACTATCCAGGTCGTCCTCGAGGAGGACCTCCTCCAGGCTGCCGATCGAGCCGCGCGCCGCCTGAAGGTCAACCGCTCGGCGCTCTTTCGCGAGGCCCTGCGGGCCCACCTGGCCGGCCTCGCGCGGCGCGAGCGGGAGCGAGCCGACCGTGCGGGCTACGAGCGCCAGCCGGATCGCGGCGGGGCCGATGCCGTGTGGGAGAAGGTGGCGGCGTGGCCGGAAGATTAGAGCGCGGCGAGGTGCGGCTCTACCGCCTCCCGCCCCCCGACAAGCAGCGCCCGGTCCTGGTCCTGACGCGTGACTCGGCGATAGGTTACCTGGGACGCGTCACTGTCGCCCCGATTACGTCCACGATCCGTGGAGTGCCCTCCGAGGTTGCTCTCGGGCCCGAGGATGGCATGAAGCAGCCCTGCGCAGTGAACCTCCACAACGTCGTGACGGTCTCGAAGGAGCACGTAGGCCGACGTGTGTGCCGGCTCGACGCGCGCCGGATGCGCGAAGTCTGCGACGCCTTGGGCTTCGCCGTCGGCTGCGGGAGCTAGAGCGCGGCGAGCACCTCTTCCATGATCCGGGTCGAGCCCTGGACGCCGTCCCCCGACTCCTCGTACTCCGCGGCGAAGTAGCCCCGGTACCCGGCGTTGGTCATGATCCGCACGCAGCGGGCGATGTCGACCTCCGGGAAGCGGGTCCAGCGCTTGGCGTGGACCATGGACGAGGAGAGCGGGGCCAGCACCTCGAGGCCGTGGTACAGCATGTACTCGTGCTCCCAGTTGCAGAAGTCCGGTGAGGCCTCGCAGTACGGGCTCGCCACCTCGCGCACGATGATCCAGATGTTCATGGGGTCGGCGGCCAGGCCCCAGTGGTTCTCGATCGTGACCTTGACGCCCACCTTCTCGCCGTGGTCCGCGAGCTCGCGGAACGACTCGATGGCCTTGCGGAGGTACGGCACCACCTCCTTGTTCGCCGGGTAGCCCAGCTCCGGGTCGATCTGGGCGGCGGGGATGATCCTCGGGCCCCCGGTGTTGCACCGCATCGAGATGGCGCCGATCTGGCGCGCCCCGTCGAGCCAGTGCTTCGCCACCTGCACTCCCTCGCGGCGCTTCGCGTCGTCGGTGTCGGCCAGGTTGCGCGGGGCGTTGTTGGAGATGTGGGCGGCGCGGACGCCGGTCTTCGCGATGCGCTCGGCGAGGCGGTCGAGGTACCGCTTCGAGGACGGCTGCGAGGGGTCGAAGTCGCCGGGCCGCGTCTCCCCCCGGACCTCCGCCTTCAGGAACTGCGACTCGTCCTCGATGTCCCCGAAGAAGCCCGAGAAGAGGTCCATCTTCGTGACGCCCGGGTAGGTGTCGCGCGTGAACTGCGGGAAGTCGAGGAGCGTCAGCTCGCCGTACTTCTTCTTCCAGGCGTCGCGCTCCTGCTGGTACTGCTCTCGGCGGCGGCGCTGCTCCTCGGTCATCCCCGCGCGTGCCGGGAACTCCCGCTGCTTGAAGAGGTGGCGGACCGACCAGCAGTTCGAGGCGAGGCGCTTCAGCTTCTCTTCTCGCGAGGGGGCCGCCGAAGCTGTCGCCGGGGCCGTCGGACCCGAGGAGACGGCCACCGCCGCCGCGGCGGCCCCGCCGGCGGCCTTCAGGAACCCGCGCCGATCGGTGCCCGTCGTGTCGATCTTCATGGTCTTGTCCTTTCCGGCAGATCCCTCGGGACCGGGCCGACGCAAGTCCCTCGGGATGACGAAGCCCGGCTTCAGGCGGCGAAGGCCGAGCGCAGCACCGCGAGGCTCTTCGGCACCGCGGTCGCCGCGTCCTCCTCGCCCTCCATCTCGAGCGACACCCAGCCCTGGAACCCGGCCTTCCGCAGGATGCCCGCGATCCGCGGGTAGTCGAGGTCGAGCGTGTACCACTTGCCCCCCCCGTAGTACGTCTTCGCCTGCACGATGACCGCGTGCTCGACGAGCTGCTCGAGCCCGGCGTACGGGTCGCCGGCGAAGTTGCCGGTGTCGAGGTTGATGCCGAGCCACGGGGACTTGATGGCCTTGTAGATGCGGAGCAGGTTCTCCGGCCGGGTGGTGAGCCCCCAGTGGTTCTCGAGCGCGAGCATCACCCCCGCCTTCTCCGCGGTGGGCAGGCAGGCCTCGATCGACTGGATGCACCAGTCGAACGCCTCGTCCGGCGTGTGCCCGGGGAGCGGCGGCTCGTCGCCCTTCACCTTCATGAGGTCGTCGAAGGACTCGATCGTCTTCCACCGGCCCGAGTTGAGGCGCACGCACGGAATGCCGAGCTGCAAGGCGAGCTCGATGCAGTGCTTCGTGTGGTCGACGTGCTTCTGCCGCTCCGCCGCGTCGGGGTGGACGAAGTCCTGGTGGATCGAGAGCATGGGCAGGGCGAGGCCGTTCCGGAAGGCGGCCTTCTTGAGCCCGTTCACGTAGGCGGGCGTCTCGTCCGCCATCTGCCGGTGCAGGATCTCGACTCCATCGAAGCCGAGCGCCGCCGCGTGCTCAATCACCTTCTCGATCGGGTACTTGACCGGCGTGAAGTGCCAGTAGGAATAGGTGGAAACGGCGAGGCGAATCCGCGGCCGGGCCGCCGGCGCGGGGCCCGCGCCCTGGGCGTGGAGCGTCGTGGCCGGGGCGACCGCCGCCGCCGCCCCGATCTGCAGGGCCTGTCTTCGGGTGAGGGTCATGGCGTCCCTTCCTCCCTCACGCCGCCGGCACCGGCTTCTGGCCGGCCAGGAAGCGGTCGAACCGCGCCACCACGTCCTTCAGGTACGCGGCGTCGCCTCCCTCGATCTCGGTGGTGACCCAGCCGCTGTAGCCGACCTCGGAGAAGGCCTTGCGGACCTCCGGCCAGTCCACGTCGCCCTCGCCCAGGTTCTTCCAGAAGAACTGGCCCTTCCCCCGGTCGAGCTTGAAGTCCTTGATGTGGACGCGCGAGATCCGCGGCCCCAGCGTGCGGATCCAGTCCTGGGGGAAGCCGTAGAAGAGCATGTTGCCCACGTCGAGGTAGGCCTTGACCCAGGGGGAGCCAAACTCGTCCACGTAGCGCGCCATCTCGAGCGGGCTCAGGAGGAACTTGTTCCAGACCTCCTCCATCCCGATCACCACCTTCAGCTCCCGGGCGAGCGGCAGGATCCGCTCCTTGACGACCTTCTGCGAGCGGGTCCAGGCGTCCTTATAGGATGTCTCGGGGTTGACCACGGCCGGCACCAGCAGCACCGAGTCCGCCCCCCAGAGCTTCGCGTTGCGGAGCGAGGTCTCCATGCCCGCGACGCTTTTCGCCACCACCTCGGGGTCGGCGCTCGAGAGCGGGAACTTCCAGTGGTCGGCGTTCATCACGGAGTGGATCCGCAGGCCCGTCTTCGCGGAGGCCTCCTTGATCTCGGCGGCCACGGCGGCGTCGGTGATCGTCCCGATCTCGATGCCCTCGAAGCCGACGTCGAGCGCCAGCTGGAAGCGCTCGCGGTAGCCGAGCTCCTTGGGGAGCATGGAGACGTACACGGCCTTCTTCAGCCCGCCCGCCGCCGCCGCCGGCCGCGGTCGCAGCGCGGCCACTGCGGAAACCGCGGCGGC
>JBGPQQ010000271.1:0-5328 GCA_041489115.1 Vicinamibacteria bacterium
CCTCGGCCGGCCGGCTCGTCGGGGCGGCGGTCTTCTCGAGCCGCCTCGGCTCGGACGCGAGCTACACCGGCGCCGCGGGACGCCACTTCAACTACCTCACCGCCGAGTACGAGATGAAGTGGGACCCGATCCAGAGGGTCCAGGGCCAGTACGACTTCTCCGGCGGCGATGCGATCGTGGCTTTCGCGGAGTCCCGCGGGATGCGGGTCAAGGGGCACGCCCTCGTCTGGCACGGGGCGACACCGAGGTGGGTGGAGTCGCTCTCGCCTCCGGAGCTGCGGATCGCCTTCGAGGACCACATCCGGACGGTCGCCGGGCACTACCGGCGGCGCGTGATGGCCTGGGACGTCGTGAACGAGGCGATCGACGACAGCCAGGCCGGCCTGCGCAGCACCGTCTTCTCCCGGGGGCTCGGCCCCGACTACGTGGCCGAGGCCTTCCGCCTCGCCCGCAAGGCCGACCCGGACGCGGAGCTCATCTACAACGACTACGGGGGCGAGGGCCTCAACCGCAAGTCGAACGACTTCTACAACCTGGTGAAGGACCTTCGTCAGCGCGGCCTCGTCGACGGTGTCGGTCTGCAGATGCACATCTCGGCCACGAGCTTCCCGGCGGTCGCGGACATCGCCGCGAACATCAACCGCCTCGCCGACCTCGGCCTGCAGGTCAACCTCAGCGAGATGGACGTGCGGGTCCGCGACGTGTCAGGGGACGCTGCGGCGAAGCTGCAGAGGCAGCGTCAGGTCTACCGGGACGTCGTGGCCGCCTGCGTGGCCCAGCCCCGCTGCGAGGCGGTCACCTTCTGGGGCTTCACCGACGCCCACTCATGGGTCGACGCCGCCTTCGGGGCGGACGACCCCCTCCTCCTCGACGAGCAGTACCGGGCGAAGCCGGCTTTCTTCGGGGTCGAGGACGCGCTCCTCGGGCGGTGAAGGAGAGGCCCTATAATCCCGATGTCGGACATCACCGGAGGACCCACATGAAGCGTGTCTGCCTGCTGTTGGCCGCCGCCGCGGCGGCCGGAGTGTTCTTCGCCCCCGCCCCCGCCCACGCGCAGATGTCGCAGGTCCGCGGCTTGATCGTGGACGAGCAGGGCCAGCCCGTTCCCGACGTTAACGTCGAGATCCGCTACGAGGGCGAGGGCCCGAAGAAGGTCTACAACCAGAAGACCAACAAGAAGGGCGGATTCGTCCGCGTGGGCCTGCCCCCCGGACCGTACAAGATCTACTTCACGAAGGAGGGCTACCAGAAGTACGGCATCGACACGTACCTCTCGCTCGGCGGGCTGTCCGAGATGTGCAGCAACACCCCGCTGCCCGGGGAGCCGTGCAAGGACCTCGTTCTCAAGAAGCAGACCGTCACCACGACCATCCAGGGGGCGCCCGGCGCCGTGGGCGGCGCGGCAGGCGGGGCCGCGGACGCAGCCGCGGCCAAGGCGGCGTCGGAGGAGGCGGCCAAGCTCGGCGCCACCTACCAGCAGGCGGTCGAGGCGATCAAGCTGCAGCAGTGGGACGCGGCGGAGACGGCCCTCAAAGAGGTCCTGACCAAGGTGCCCGACCAGCCCGTCGTGCTCTTCAACCTCGGCCACGTGTACCGGCAGAGGAAGGACTTCGTCTCGGCCGAGGCCCACTTCAAGCGGGTCACCGAGCTCGAGCCGACGAAGCCCGACGCCTACATCGCCCTCGCATCGCTCTACGAGGAGGAAGGCAAGGGGCCGGAGGCCGTGGACCTGCTGGTCAAGGCTTCTCCGGGCTTCGAGCAGGACGCGAAGTTCCAGACTGCCCTCGGTGCCACGGCGATGAACTCGGGGCGCGAGAAGGACGCGGAGGCGGCCTTTGTGAAGGCGGAGGCCCTCGACCCGTCTAACGTCGAGATCGAGTACTACCTGGCGAGCCTGGCCCTGAACCGCAACGAGACGGCCGACGCGATCGCGCACCTCCAGAAGTACATCGCCGAGGCCCCCGTGGCCTCTCCGAACGTCGAGACCGCGAAGGCGCTGCTCGCGGCGCTCCAGGCGAAGAAGAAGTAGGCGGTCACCGGGGGCCGGCTACGGCCGGCCCCCGACCGGCGTCGCGCTCGCCCGCAAGGCGTCGAGCTTCTTCGCGGCGCCTGCGTCGCCGGGATCGAGCGCCAGCACGCGCTCGTAGCGCGCGACCGCGGCCCCGACGTCGCCCTGGAAAGCCGCCAGGTCGCCGAGGTCCCGCAGCGCCTCGAGGTGGTCTGGGGCCAGCTCGAGCACGTGCTCGAGCGCGGCCTTGGCCTCGTCGTCCTGCCCGAGCCGCGCGAGCACCCGCGCGCGAGACAGCCACGGCTGCGGCGAGCGGGGCTGCAGCCCGGCCGCGCGATCGAGCGCCTCGAGGGCCTCGCCGTCGCGCTTCAGGGCCGTCAGGCAGTCCGCCCGGATCACGAGGTCGTCCGCGGTGAGGCCGTGGGCCTTATCGAGCGCGTTGAGGTCGGCGAGGGCCGCCTCCGGTCTCCGCGCCCCGGCTTGCGCGATGGCCCGGTAGCGGCGTGCGATCGCGATGCCCGGATCCGCGTCCAGGACGGCGGTGAGATCGGAGATCGCGCCGGCCGGGTCCGCGCGAAACCGGGACATCCCGCGCTCGAGCCGCGCGAGAAGACGCGCGTGGTCCTTGGGGTCCCGGCGAGACGAGGCCTCACCCGATGGCGGGGTGGGGCCGCCCGAGAGATAGCCGAGAGCGGACAGCCGCTCCGCCGTCTCCGCGTCCAGGGCGTGTGCGGCGTCGGGAGCCGGGGCGGCCATGGCGGCCCCGAGCGGCCGGCGCATCTCGTCGACGACGTCCCGGTGCTCCGCGGCGACGTTCTTCTCCTCGCGCGGGTCTTCGACCAGGTCGTACAGCTCGACGCGCGGCGCCTCGATCAGCTTCCACCGCCGCGTGCGCCAGGCGTGGAGCGGAGCCCAGCCGAGGTGTAGAAGCGGAGAGAGCGACTCGACGTAGGCGGGCTCGTCTCGCATGTCTCCCGTCGTCGCGGGCCGCAGCGAGCGACCGTCGATCCCCGGGAGCGGTGGAAGGCCCGCGAGGTCCAGGAGCGTGGGGGCGACGTCTATCACGCGCGCCCCAACACGCGACACGACCCGCGGCGGGACGCCGGGCCCGGCCAGGATCCAGGGGATCCGTACGGTGGCGTCGTAGACGAAGATGCCGTGCGTCTCCTCGCCATGCTCGCCCAGGCTCTCGCCGTGGTCGGCGATGACGAGGACGATCGTCCTCGCGGCGAGGCCGGTCTCGCCGAGGCGGCGGAGGAGACGCCCGAGCTGCACGTCCACGAAGGCCACCTCGCCCTGGTACGGGCGGGCGCGGAAACGCTCCGCGAAGGGAGGCGGCGCCTCGTAGGGCGCGTGCGGGTCGTAGTAGTGCACCCACGCGAAGAAGGGCGCGGGGTCACCCGCCCCGAGCCAGCCGAGGACGACGTCCGTCGTCCCCGCCGCGTCCCGCTCGACGTAGGGGGCGCGCCGCGGGTTGCCGCGGGGGAAGTGGTCGTCGAAGGTCTCGAGGCCGCGCGCGAAACCGAAGCGGCGCGCGAGCGGGAACCCGGACACGAAGCCGGCGGTGCGGTAGCCGGCACGACGGAAGGCCTCCGCCACCGACGCGACCTCGTCGGGCAGGACGTAGCCGCCGTTGTCACGGACCCCGTGGCGCACCGGGAGGAGGCCGGTCAGGATCGAGGCGTGGGAGGGAGAGGTGAGCGGGGCGGGGGCGATCGCGGTCTCGAAACGCACCCCTCGCGTGGCGAGAGCGTCGAGGACCGGCGTGCCGGCGTCCACGCGCCCGTAGCAGCCGAGCGCGTCGGCGCGCAGGGTGTCGATCGTCACGAGGAGGACGTTCGGACGCGCGGCCGTGGCCGGCGTCGCGGTCGAGGCGGGCCTCGCGTCCCGGCGGCCGACCGACAGCCACGCGACGGCACCGAGGGCCGCCGCGGCCACGGCCACGCCTACCGCTCGCAGGCGCCGCGGCGGGCGGCCCACCTCAGCGCCCTTCCGCGGCGACGAGCGTGAAGGGCTCGACCGTCGTAACCTCGCGCCCCGCCTGCTCGTCGCGGGCAGTCAGCACCAGCTCGTAGCCGCCCGGCTCGAGCCCGTTGAGGGGGATCTGCATCAGGCGCGAGATGGCTCCGATCGAGGTGGGGGCGATCTCGGTCGGCGCGCTCTTCCCGACCACCGTGCCGTCGGCGCGGCGCAGGACGTGCCCCGCGGTCACCCGCGGCAGGCCCGTGGCGTCCTTCTTCGAGCCGAGGACGTCGAAGCGACAGAAGAGGGGGCGCTCCGCCCGGAAGGTCCGTCGCGCGAGCAGGACCACCGCGGGCGGCGCGTTCGGCGCCATCTGCAGGCTGTCCGAGAGGATCGGGGTCGTGATCCGCAGGCCGTCGAGGCGCGGGACATCGAAGAGCAGCGTGACGGTGCCGACGCGGTGGCTCACCGGGTCGCGCACCACCAGCTTGGCCTGGTAGCCGCCGGCCGGCAGCTCGAAGTCGCGGGCGATCGTGTACCAGCTCGGGCCGCTCGCGGCGCCGGGCTTGCGCTCGAGGTCCACCTTCTGGTCGTTCCGGAAGAACTCCGCGTTCTCCCGGCGCGCCACCACCGCCAGCGTGTCGAGGGAGCCGAGGAGCTTCCCGCCCGCGTCCTTGAACTCCACCTTCGAGACGTCCGCGTCGCCGGCGACCAGCACGCGCGCGCGGTTGGCCGAGACGTCCTCGAGGACGTAGGCGGTGAGGCGGAGCGGGATGGCGTCGATCGCGGCCGGGGCGTCGAGGCCGTACTGGATCTCGGGATCGGTGTGGTCCTTCGCGGGGTCGGTCTCGGGCGTCACGGCGTCGGACGGGGCGAAGTAGCCGCGTCGCGCGCGGACGATCACCCCCGGCCGGCGCACCTTCACCTCGATCTTTCGGAAGCGGCCGTCGCGGGGCACGTTGCCGGGGCTGTAGCCGAGGAGGTAGTAGCTGGTCGACTCGTGCCCGATCCGGACGATGCCCGTCTCGAGGTCGTTGGTGTTGGAGACCGAGAAGCCGCCGGTGTCGCGGGCGAGCGAGACGGAGCCCTCGGCGTCCAGGGTCGTGTCGGCGATCGCCGAGAGCACGTTGTTCTCGTCGATCCGGGCCCCGAACTGCGCGGAGTAGAAGCCGGGCAGGTCGGCGAGGCCGCGGGTGTCGACGAAGTAGAGCGCGGCGTTGGCGTGCCGCGCCGCCTCGACCACCTTCCGGTAGCCCGCCTCGGAGGGGTCGTAGACGAAACCCTCGGAGACGAAGACGACGCCCTTCCGGTCGCGCGTGGCCGCGAGCGGCTTCAGGACGCGCTCGAGGGCGGGCGCG
>JBGPQQ010000272.1:0-5326 GCA_041489115.1 Vicinamibacteria bacterium
ATGAGCCACCGGACGTAGCTGGCCGCCGGCCGAGGCTTGAGGAGCTCGGAGATCGCGTCCGTGTCGAACAGGTAGGCCATCGGCTCAGCGGCCGAGCCCCGGTACTCGCCGTGTCTTCGACCGGCGCGTTCCGGCCACGCGGCGCACCAGCTCCTCCGAGCCGCGCCAGCCACCCGCGAGTCCGGCCAGACCTGCGGCGGGGCCGGCAGAACGGAGCCGCTCCAGCTGCTGCAGACGATCCGCCCGTACCAGTGCGACGACCGCCTTGCCGTGACGGGTGATCACGACCGGATCCCCTGCCTCCGCCTTGCGCATGCACTCCGCGAACTCGGCCTTGGCCTTCGTCGCCGACACGGTGGTCGCCATTGCCCGGGCCTCCAGATAAGTCATATTGACTATACTGACTTGTTCGTGCTGCTGTCAAGGCGTGGTCGCCGAGGTCAGAAGCGCAGAGTCAGCGCGAGAGCCGCACGGAAGAACGAGGGATCGACCCTCACGGGGGCCGGGGTCAGGCCGCGCTCGATGTCGGCCAGGTCGGCGCTCCGGATGACTTCGTCCGCGTTCACGATCTCGCGGAGCGTCACCTCGGCATCGCGCTCGGGTCCTCGGACGTAGCGCACGTCGAGGCGCAAGCCCGCGTGGCGGCCGAGGTCCACCTCGGCGAATACCCCGACGTCCAGGCCGAGGGTGCTCGCCGGGAGCTCGAAGGAGACGAGGTAGTCCTGGGAGAAGGCCGTCGAGTGGCCACCCATGAAGTACGACGTGTAGACGAGACTCTCCGCCCGGCCCTTCGTCCGGAGCCATGCCGGCCCCGCGGAAACGCCGAGGCGGGCGCGAGCACCGACCTCGGTCCAGGCCACGAAATCGAAGGCCACGGCCAGCGTCTTCAGCCGACCCTCGGCCTCGGGCTGCGCCTCGGACCGCTTCAGGCTCACCTCCACCGGGTCGTACGAGGGCGGCGGACGGGAGGTGTACCGCATGCTGAGGTCGTAGCGGCCCGGAGCCCCCGAGAGGCTCGCGGCGCCGTAGTGGGCGGAGAGCTGCAGGCCGACGTGCCGGCCCAAGGTGCGCTCGATGCCCACCAGCACGCCCGGCCCCGTCCCCGCGTCGAGCGGCATCGTCTGCGTCGCCGTGCTCGTGTAGGGGACGTACTGGAAGGGCGGGGAGTAGCGCGTGACGTACGTCGTGTCGAAGGCCGGGAGGGTGATCGACGGGCCCACGATCACGCGCCACGACGGCGACGACCCGCCGCTCTTCGCGGCCGCCTCATCCGCGGATGCCGACGACGCTGCGACGAGCAGCGCGAGGGACCCGCAGAAGGCGGCGGTCTTGCTGGTCACGGTTGCGCGCCTTTCAGCGGCCCGTCTCCCAACATCGAGCCGTCAGAAAGCCTACCACCGGAGGGGCAGTCGGGATGAATCCGGGCTCGTGGGCCGGTTCCGCGTCTTGCGTTGGGGTGTATTCTCCCGGAGATCCTCACTCGGAGGCGCGCCGTGCCGCTCACGCGCGGGGCTCGTCTGGGGCCGTACGAGATCTCCGGCCTGATCGGGGCCGGAGGGATGGGCGAGGTCTACCGCGCCCACGACACGCGCCTGGGCCGCGACGTCGCCATCAAGGTCATCCCCGAAGAGCTGGCTGCGCATAAGGACCGCCTGAAGCGTTTCGAGCAGGAGGCGCGGGCGACGGCAGCGCTGAGCCACCCGAACATCCTGGCCCTCTTCGACGTCGGCGCAGAGGGCGAGGTCCACTACATCGTCGAGGAGCTGCTCGAGGGCGAGACACTGCGGGAGCGCGTCCGCCACGCGCGGCTTCCGGTTCACGAGGCAGTGGATTGCGGGGTGCAGATCGCCCGGGGACTCGCGGCGGCTCACGAGCGTGGGATCGTGCACCGCGACCTCAAGCCCGAGAACGTGTTCCTCACCCGGGACGGGCGCGTGAAGGTGCTCGACTTCGGGCTGGCGAAGCTGCGCAACACGAGGCCCGTGGAGACGGAGGCCCCAACGGCGACGGCCGGGACGGACGCCGGGACGCGGCTGGGGACGGTGGGCTACATGTCGCCCGAGCAGGCGCGGGGGGAGGCGGCGGACGCGCGGTCGGACATCTTCTCGCTCGGCGTCGTGCTCTACGAGCTGCTCGCAGGACGTCGCGCGTTCTCGGGCGCGAGCGCCGTCGAGACGCTGAACGCGATCCTGACCGAGGACCCGCCAGAGCTGTCGGGAGTGGGGACGACGATCCCGGCCGCTCTGGACCGTGTGATCCGCCGGTGTCTGGAGAAGCGGCCGGAGGGCCGCTTCCAGTCGGCCCACGACGTGGCGCTGGCGCTGGAGGCGGCCTCGGCGCCCGGGAGCGGGCTCGTGGCCGTTCCCACGAAGCGGTGGCGGCCCTGGCAGGAGTGGGCCCTGCGCGGCGCCCTCGTCGCCGGCGTTGTCGCCGCCCTGGCCGGCGCCGTCGCGGTCGGCAAATGGCTGGAGCGCAAGCCGGTGCCGGCCTACCACCAGCTCACGTTCCGCCGCGGGATCGTGGACCGGGCACGCTTCGCGCCAGACGGCCAGACGGTGGTTTACAGCGCCCGCTGGGAGGGCAAGCCCTCCGAGGTCTTCACGGCTCGGCTGGACCTTGCCGAAGCCCAGGCCCTCTCCCTCGCCCAGGGTGCACATCTCGACGGGCAGCACGGTGGAGAGGCCCTGATCCATTACGCTGAGGTTCCCACGCCTCTGGACTTCCCGGCCGGGCCGCTGGCCCGGATGCCTCTGATGGGCGGAACGCCGCGCGACGTCGCGGACAACGTCCTCGACTCCGACTGGTGCTCGACGGGCGACTTCGCCGTCATCCGTCAGCAGCCCCTTCCGAAGCCCCACTCCTGGCTCGAGTACCCGATGGGCAAGACCCTGCTGGAGTCGTCGGCCGAGCGACGCCTGCGGGAACCGCGTGTCTCCCCCCGGGGGAACCGCGTCGCGCTCATCGAGGGCGACTTCGGAGCGAGCGGTGGAGACGTCGTCGTGGTCGACCGCAGCGGCCATCGAACCGTCCTCTCGTCCGGCTGGATGGAGGTCGACGGTCTCGCCTGGTCTCCGGACGGCCGGGAGGTCTGGTTCACCGCCGGGGGATCCGCCCGGGGCGGCGCTTCATCATGGGGCACGCTCAAAGAGCTGCGTGCGGTGTCCCTCGCCAGGCGCGAGCGGCTGCTCCTGCGTATGGCTGGTGACCTCACGCTCCGCGACGTCTTCCAGGACGGCCGGGTGCTCCTCTCCCACGGCCGCACACGGGGCGAATCCCGAGGGAGGCTCGCCGGAGACGAGCAGGAGCGCGATCTCACGTATCTCGACGGGACAGCGACAGTCGGGATCTCGGGCGACGGCCGCGCTGTGCTCTTTCAGGAGTGTGCCCAGGCTGGCGGGCCACAGAACACGTCCTACCTCAAGCGCGTGGGTGACAGCAGTCCGATCCGCCTCGGCGAGGGCTCGGCCGTGGCCCTCTCGCCGGACGGGAGGCACGCCATCGCCGGAAGCGGTGGCAACCTCTTACAGAGTGGCACCCGGCTCATGCTCCTCTCCGCCGGCGCGGAGCCGCCCCGGGAGCTGCCGCGGGGCACGCTGGACGGCGTCGGCTGGGCCTGGTGGACGCCCGACGGCCAGCGGGTGATCTTCTACGGCAGGGAGAAGGATCGCGGCATTCGCTCCTACATCCTGCAACCGCCGGACGGCCAACCGCGGCCGATCTCCCCGGAAGAAACGATGTGCGTCACTCCCGGTCAGGGGTGGGCGCCATGCTTCCATGGCCAGGAGGACAAGGGCCGTCCCGTCCGAATCTGGGAGCTTCGCTCCCTGGACGGCGGCGAGACGCGGCCGGTGCCGTGGATCGGGCGGGACGATTTCCCCATCGCTTGGAGCCCCGACGGACGCCACGCCTTCGTGGGGGGGTTCACACAACCGCCGTTGCGCGTGTTCCGCGTGGATGTGGCGACCGGACGCCGCGAGCCCTGGCTCGACACGAGCCCCCCGGATCCCGCGGGCGTCGTCCAGCTCGGTGCCTCAGCCTTGCTCACTCCCGACGGGCGGTACTACGTCTACTCTTACCTCCGGACGCTTTCCGACCTCTTCCTCGTCGAGGGGCTGCGCTGAAGGCGCAGCCAGGAGACTGCGGAGAAAGGCGACAGTCGAGGGAGAGATGTGGAGGTCCGCGAGGAGCCTCATGCAACCGCTGACGTGCGTTGACCTGCGAGCCAGGACCCGTAGCGAGCGGCCTGGAAGACGTCTTCCTTCTCGAGCTCAGGGTACTCGCGCACGATGTCATCCGCCGAGTAGCCGTCCGCGAGAAGCTTCAAGACGAACTCGGCGGTGATCCGCATGCCACGGATCGTCGCCCTTCCGTCGCACACGCCGGGCACCACACGGATCCGCTCCAGCTTCATGAGCGCAGTGTCACTCCAAGAGCCGGTCGGCGTCAATCAGACCTTCCAGCCCTCCCGGTACTCGGGGCGGGCCATGAGGGCGTCGGCTTCGGGGGCATCGACGAAGCGCGCGTTCGCCGCGTCCCAACGGAGCTTCTTCTCGACGCGCACCGCGATCGTGCCCAGCAGGATGGTCTCGCTGATGGCCGCCACGCTCTCAAAGCTCGCGTCGGACGGGGCGACGCCACGGCAGGCGCGAACCCACTGCTCGAGCTCCTCGGCCGGGCGCGGTAGGGTCTGCGGCGGAGGCTGGAAGGCCTGCATCTTCGCCTTCGGGACGAGCCGCGGGCCCCGGCCGGAGAAATCGGCCAGGATCTTCCCGCCGTCGCCCACGAAGAAGAGCCCTTCCTCCGGCATCGGCTCGCCGTCCTCCTCCAGCTCGCGGGGCTTCGGAGGGCGCAGGCCGCCGTCGTACCAGTGGAGCGCGACGGGCGGCATCCCGGCCCGCTCCGGGAACTCCCAGCGGACGAGCGAGGCCTGCGGGTAGGAGACCGTGTTGATCTGCTTCTTCCAGAGGAGATCGTCGATCTTCCAGAACTGGCTGCGGCTCGCCTCGACCGTGAGCGGCGAGCCGAGCTTCAGGATCTTGAAGATCTGGAAGAAGCTGTAGTGCCCCATGTCGCCGAGGGCGCCGGTGCCGAAGTCGTACCAGCCCCGGAAGACCGCGTTCGTGTAGGCCGGGTGATAGGGACGGTACGGGACGGGCCCGAGCCAGAGGTCCCAGTCGAGCCCGTCCGGAACCGGCACCGTCTCGGCCGGGAGGCTCGTCATGCCCTGCGGCCAGAACGGCCGCGAAGACCAGTTGTGCACCTCGCGCACCGGGCCGATCGCGCCGGCCTGGATCCACTCGGTGATCTGCGGCGTCGACTCCATCCC
>JBGPQQ010000273.1:0-5324 GCA_041489115.1 Vicinamibacteria bacterium
CGGATCGCCCGCGGACCTCGTCGTCCTCGTCGACGACGTGGCCCTCGAGCTCGGCACCCTCCGCGTCCGGGAGCAGGGGAGCCACGGCGGGCACAACGGCCTGCGCTCGCTCGTGGAGGTGCTCGGGACCGAGGACTTCGCCCGCGTTCGGATCGGGGTGCGGCGGGGCGAGCTGCCCGAGGACCTGGCGGAGTACGTCCTCGCCGACTTCCCGCCCGAGGAAGTCCTGGTGGTGCAGGAAGCGGTGGGGCTCGCGGCCGACGCCGTGCTGTGCCTCCTGGAGGAGGGCCCGGCCGCCGCCATGAACCGCTTCAACGCCTGGCGCCTTTAGGCTATACTGGCCGTTCGTCGCGGTCGGGCGGAAGCCGGCCGTGTCCAGGAACCCTTGCTCCCGGTAGGGCCCCTCGGGCCCCAAAGGAGCTTCCCGCGAGGCGCCCGGGGGCGGCCGCGGGGAACCACAAGGAGGATCAGTGAGCGATCGGACCTACGAGATCCTGTTCATCGCCGACCCCAACCTCGGGGAGCCGGAGGTGGACGCCCTCGCCGTGCAGGTGCAGGGCTTCGTCGAGAAGGACGGCGGCAAGCTCCAGAAGATGGAGAAGTGGGGCAAGAAGCGCCTCGCCTACGACGTGCGCCGCCACCGCGAGGGCTACTACGTCCTGCTCGTCGCCGAGGGCAGCGGCGCGATGGTCAAGGAAGTCGAGCGCCGCATCAAGGTCACGGACGGCATCATCCGCTACCTGACCGTGCGGGTGGACGAGGAGCTCCGCAAGGCGGAGCGGCGCAAGGCGAAGCGTGCGCTCGGGGAGGAGAAGCGGCGGGGCCGGGGAGGCTCCCAGCCCGCTCGTGACGCGGAGGTGCAGCAGTGAGCTCCCAGGGAAACTTCGGCGGCGGCGAGAGGGGCATCGGCCGGCCGGGCGGCCGGCCGGGTGGCGGCGGCAGCGGCGGACGTGGCGCGGGCGGCGGAGCCGGCAAGGACGGCGGCGGCAAGCGCTACTTCTTCCGGCGGCGAAAGGTCTGCAAGTTCTGCGCGGACAAGATCGACTACGTCGACTACAAGGACGTCAAGCTCATCTCGCAGTTCGTGCCCGAGCGGGGCAAGATCCTGCCCCGGCGCATGTTCGGGACCTGCGCGGGGCACCAGCGCAAGCTGACCGAGGCCGTGAACCGCGCCCGCCACATCGCGCTGCTGCCGTACGCGGCGGACTGAAGCGCTCTCCAGGCGGGGCGGGATGACGGAGCGGGGACCGGTGTCGGCGGGGACCGGGGTGGGCGCGGAGCCCCGTCTCGGCGGGCTAGTGGGGGCGGGCGCCCTCTCGGCCGTCCTCTTCGCGTCGGCGGGCCTCGTGCCCGCGCTGGCCCCGCTCTCGCTCGTCTCCTCCTTGCCGCTCGCGGTGCAGCGCCTCCGCGGCGGCGCGGCCGGGGCGTGGCTCGCCGCCGCCCTCGCCGCCGCCCTCGTGGCGGCGTCGAGCGCCTTTCCCGCGGCCGGCTTCTACCTGCTCGTCCTCGCGGTACCGGGGCTGCTCCTCGGCGAGTCGCTCGCCCGCGGGCGCGGCCTCCTGCGGGGCTGCACCTGGGCGTTCGCGGCGCTCGTCGCGGAGATCGGGGCCGGCCTCGCCTTCGCCCCGCAGGCGATGGCGGAGCGCTTCCTCGCCCCGATCGAGAGCCTGCGCTCGGAGGCGTTCCTCGCCGAGCTCAAGGCGGGCGGCCTGCCCCCCGAGCGGATCGCCGAATTCACCGAACAGGTGGGGCAGCTGCGCGACGCGCTCGCGGTCGTCTCCCCCGGCGCCTGGGTGATCGGCGCCGCGGTGCTGGTGGCCCTGAACGCCGCGCTCCTCCGCCTCTACCTGCTGCGGCGCGACCCCGGCTCGCTCGAGGACGGGGAGTTCGAGCGGGTGCGGTGGCCCCTCGCCTTCGTCGTCGTCTTCGTGCTGTCCGGGGCCGCGGTGACGCTGCCCCTGGCGAGGCCGGCCGCCTACAACGTGCTCCTGGTGACGGCGTTCTTCTTCGTCCTCCAGGGGCTGGCGGTGGTGGCCTTCTACGCGCGGCGCCTGGCCGGGCCCCCGCTGCTGCGGGCGGCGGTGGTCGTGCTGGTGCTGGCCAACCCCTGGGCCCCGCAGATTCTCGCCCTGCTGGGGCTGTTCGACAACTGGTTCGACTTCCGCCGCTGGGCCGAGCCCCCGCCCGAGCCGGGCGAGGGGACCCGGCCTGGACGGTCGGCGTGATTCAATCTCGAGGAGAGTCATGGAGCTGATCCTGAGGGACGACGTCGAGAAGGTGGGCCGCCGCGGCGACATCGTGAAGGTCAAAGACGGCTTCGCCCGCAACTTCCTGCTGCCGCGCGGCCTCGGCATGCCGGTCACCGCCGCCAACAAGGCGATGATCGAGAAGGAGAAGAAGGGCCACGAGGCGCGCCTCGCCAGGGAGAAGTCCGAGTTCGAGTCCCTCGCCGCGCGGATCGGCGGCCTGCGGTTCGTGGCCCCGCGCAAGGTGGGCGAGAACGAGGTGCTCTACGGCTCGGTGACCGCGGGCGACATCGCGGACTTCCTCAAGTCGAAGGGCATCGAGATCGACAAGCGCAAGGTGCTCCTCGACGAAGCGATCAAGACCCTCGGCGAGCACGAGGTGAAGATCAAGCTGCACCCCGAGGTGCTGGCCTCGGTCAGGCTGCTCGTCACGAAGGAGGGCTAGGAGGCCCCTCGTGTCCACCGAGGCTCCCCCCAGGGAACGGACCCTCCCGCACAACCCCGAGGCGGAGAGGACCGTCCTCGGGGCGATCCTCGTGGACAACCAGGCCTTCAACTCCGCGGCGGAGCTCCTCACCCGCGAGGACTTCTACCGGGAGGCCCACCGCCGGATCTTCGAGTCGATGGCGACGCTCGCCGAGCGCAGCCAGCCGATCGACCTCGTCACCCTCAAGGACGAGCTCCTGCGCCAGTCGGCGCTCGAGGCGGTGGGCGGCGCCGCCTACCTGGCCGGGCTCGTGGACGGGGTGCCGCGCATCACGAGCGTCGAGCACTGGAGCCGGATCATCAAGGAGAAGGCGGTCGTCCGGAACCTCATCCACGCCGGCAACCGCATCGTCCACTCCTGCTACGAGGGCGAGGACGAGGCGGCGGTCCTCCTCGACCGGGCCGAGAAGGCGATCTTCGACATCGCCGAGCGGCGGATCCGGGCCGGCTTCGTCGGCATGCGGGAGATCGTCAAGGAGAGTTTCCGCACCATCGACCAGCTCTCCCAGTCCAAGGACGTGGTCACCGGGCTCGCCACTGGCTTCGTGGACATCGACGAGATGACGAGCGGGCTCCAGAAGGGCGACCTCATCATCGTGGCCGGCCGCCCCGCCATGGGCAAGACCTCCTTCTGCCTCAACGTCGCGCAGCACGTTTCGATGCGCGTGGGGGAGACGGTGGGGCTCTTCTCGCTCGAGATGTCGAAGGAGCAGCTAGCCCTGCGGCTCCTCTGCGCCGACGCCCGGGTCGACGCGCATCGCCTGCGCACCGGCAAGCTCAACGAGAAGGACTGGGCGCGGCTCGCCAAGGCGTACACCGACCTCTCGCAGTCGAAGCTCTTCATCGACGACTCGGCCACCATCTCGCCGCTCGAGATGAGGGCGAAGTGCCGGAGGCTCAAGGCCGAGTTCGGGCTGGGGCTCGTCATCGTCGACTACCTCCAGCTCGTGACCTCGGCCGGGCGCGTCGAGAACCGCCAGCAGGAGCTCTCGGCGATCTGCCGCTCGGTGAAGGGCCTCGCGAAGGAGCTGGCCTGCCCCGTGATCGCGCTCTCCCAGCTCTCCCGCGCCCCGGAGGCCCGCACCGACCGCCGCCCCCAGCTCTCGGACCTTCGTGAGAGCGGGGCGCTCGAACAGGATGCGGACATCGTGATGTTCATCTACCGCGAGGAGGAGTACAAGCCGTCGGACGAGAACCGGGGGATCGCGGAGATCATCATCGGCAAGCAGAGGAACGGCCCCACCGGCAGCCGCAAGCTCGCCTTCATCAAGGAATTCACGCGCTTCGAGAACCTCGAGTGGCGCGGCGGGCCGGCCTGAGCGCATGTCACCCCGCGGAGCCCTGTCCGGCAATGCGACGAGGGGTCCGCAATCTCGGCGGACCCCTCGGGACCGGGCCGACGGGAGTCCCTCGGGGTGACATGACCAAGGTCCGGACGGTCTTCGCCTGCCAGGCCTGCGGCTTCGAGAGCTCGAAGTGGCTCGGCCGCTGCCCCGACTGCGGCGAGTGGAACAGCTTCGTCGAGGAGCGGCAGGAGGTGGCGCCGCCCCCCGGCAAGGGCCGCCCCGACCCGCTGATCCTCCCCTCCGGCCCCTCGAGCCCGAAGCCCTTCGACGCGGTGGAGACGGGCGAGGAGTCGCGCGTCAGCTCGGGCATCGACGAGTTCGACCGCGTTCTCGGCGGCGGCATCGTGCCCGGGTCGCTCGTCCTGATCGGGGGCGAGCCCGGCATCGGGAAGAGCACGCTGCTCCTGCAGGTCGCGCACCTCCTCGGCCGCACGCACGGTACGGTGCTCTACGTCTCGGCCGAGGAGTCCGAGCGCCAGGTGAAGCTCCGCGGCGAGCGGCTCGGCATCGCGGGCGGCGGCCTCTTCCTGATGGCCGAGACCTCGCTCGAGCGGATCCTCGAGCAGGTCGAGGCCCTGAAGCCCGCCGCGCTCGTGGTCGACTCCGTCCAGACCGTCTTCTCGTCGCGGTTCCCGTCCGCCCCCGGCAGCATCAGCCAGGTCCGCGAGGTGGCGACGCAGCTCCTCTTCCTCGCCAAGGGCCGCGGGATCACGACCTTCCTGATCGGCCATATCACGAAGGACGGCAGCATCGCCGGGCCCAAGTCCCTCGAGCACATCGTCGACACCGTTCTCTACTTCGAGGGGGAGAAGCGCCAGCACCACCGCATCGTGCGCGCGGTGAAGAACCGCTTCGGCGCGGTCTCCGAGCTCGGCGTCTTCGAGATGACCGGCGCGGGCCTGAAGCCGGTGGCGAACCCGTCGGCCCTCTTCCTCTCCGAGCGGCAGGCGGGGTCGCCGGGCTCCGCGGTCGTGTGCACGATCGAGGGCTCGCGCCCCGTGCTGGTCGAGGTGCAGGCGCTCGTCTCGCCCACGTCCTTCGGCACCCCGCGGCGCATGTCGCTCGGCATCGACCCCAACCGCACGAGCCTGCTCCTCGCCGTGCTCGAGAAACGGGTGGGACTCGAGCTCCTCGGCGACGACGTGTTCGTCAGCGTGGCCGGGGGGCTGGAGGTGGACGAGCCCGCCGCCGACCTCGGCGTCGCCGCGGCGGTGGCGTCCTCCTTCCGCAACCGCCCGCTCCCCGC
>JBGPQQ010000274.1:0-5323 GCA_041489115.1 Vicinamibacteria bacterium
AGGCCTCGGCCACCCGCGCCTTCGTGCGCAGGGCCCCGTCGGGGAGCTCGACCCGGAGGTCCACGACGGCCCCCGCGTCGAGCGACGCCTCGGTGCGGACGAGGCAGCCGCCGAGGCTCAGGTCGACGACACGCGCCGGGCGCCCGTGCCGCCCCCCGAGCGCCGCCGGCAGGTCCACCTCGACGCGCCGGCGCCGCCGCTCGTCACGGCCGTCGTGTTTCACCGGCCCGCCGGGGCTCATCTCGGGACGATTCTAGGGCCGCGGGCCCGCGCCCTCAAGCAGCGCCTGGGCCGTTGACTCGGGCCGCCTCCTTGTGGCCGGCGGCGGCGGAACCCTAGAATTGCCGGTCGGAGAGGGCTTTGGCGCGCGTGGTGCAGGGTCGCGGTGTCGGTGGAGCGAGGCCCCCGGCCGCGCGCGGGGGGCCGAGTCCCCGGCGACCCGCGCCGGCTCGGCCCGCCCCGGCGCCCCGGGCCCCGATCCTGCGGCGCCACCCGGTCGCCGCCCTCGAAGCCCGGGGCCGAACGATCCGCGATCCCGTGGAGAAGCTGCGCTTCCTCCGCCGCTCGCTGGAGCGCTACGAGGCCCTCGACGAGAGGCTGCAGGCCGTTCCCGGGGCCCCGCTGCGCTGGCTCGCCTACCGGGTGACCGGTGTCGAGGAGGCCCGGCCCCTCTTCTCGGCGAACCCGTGGGGCGCCCTCGATCCGCCCCGCCGCGCCCGCCCGCCTCTCCCGCGGCATGCGCGCAGGGCCGTCAACGTGGCCGCGCTGCTCCTGGTGGCCGTGGCGGGGCTGGCCCTCGCGTCGTACCCCCGCTCGAGGCCGGCGCCTGCGGCTCCGGCCGCCGTCCCCGGCCCCACGCCGGCGGGCGAGACGCTCGAACCCCTGCCGCGCGGGGTGGCCCCGGCGAGGATCTGGATGGCGGACTCGGGCCCGGGGTTCGAGCTCTACAGCAACGGCCTGCGCATCGACACGACGTACGCGGTCGCGGGCGAGCCGCGGCGCTACCGCGTGTTCGAGGCCGGCCGGGGGATGGGGGCCGAGGTCCTCGACCGGCCGGCCGGGATCGTCTTCCACACGTCGGAGAGCGACATCTGGCCGCTCGAGGAGTCGTTCAACGAGAAGCTGCGCGACTCGAGCCAGAACCTGCTGCACTACCTGAAGAAGAACCGGGTCTACCACTACCTCATCGACCGCTTCGGGCAGGTCTTCCGCGTGGTGGCGGAGACCGACAAGGCGAACCACGCCGGCATGTCGGCTTGGAGCGCCGGCAGCCGCGTGTACCTCAACCTGAACGGTCCCACGATCGGGGTGTCGTTCGAGACCCGCTGGGAGGGCGGCCGGGCCCTGCCGATCACCCGCGCGCAGTTCGAGGCGGGGCGCAGCCTCACCGACTACCTCCGCCACAAGTGGTCGATCGAGGCCGAGATGTGCGTGACCCACGGGCTCACCAGCGTCAACGCGAAGAAGCACCTCATCGGCCACCACGTGGACTGGGCGCGGGGCTTCCCGTTCGAGGCCTTCGGCCTGCCCGACCAGTACCGGCGGGCCTCGCCGGCGGTTGTCCTCTTCGGCTTCGGGTACGACGAGCAGTTCCTCGCGGTGATGGGCGAGCCGTGGCCCGGGGTCGGCGAGGCCGAGCGGCAGTTCGCCGCCGACGCCGCCGCCGCGGGCCGGACGGTGGACGAGCTGCGGCGGGAGAGGGCCGGGACCTACGACCTCTGGCTCGACGAGCAGACGAGAGACGCGGAGACGGCGGACAAAGCGGCGCCGCGCGCCGCAAGCGGAGGATAGCCCCATGGCGGAGAACAAGGACCACCTCTGGAAGGCGCCCGAGGAATCCGCGGAGAAGGTCGAGGACCTGGTGAAGGGCGGCTCCCACCCCGTGGGCATCGACGTCGGCACCAGCAAGGTGGTGGTGTCGCGGCGCGGCGGCAAGGACGTGGCCTGCGCCTCCCAGCTGAACGCCTTCATCCCCGTCCCCTACTCCCCGGTGACGGAGAGGACGATCCAGCAGCAGAGCGACATCCACTACTACCGGGACGGCGACGAGATCGTGATCTTCGGCTCCGCCACCGAGCGCTTCGCGAACATGTTCAACGCCGAAGCGCGCCGCCCCATGGCGGACGGCATGCTGAACCCGAAGGAGAAGCAGGCCTGGCCGGTGCTCGAGGCCATCCTCCAGAGCCTGCTGCCGAAGCCGCGCTCCTCGAGCGAGGTCCTGGCCTTCTCCGTCCCCGCCGCCCCCCCGGGCCGCGAGGCCCAGCTCACCTACCACGAGGCCAGCCTGCGCCAGCACTTCATCTCGCTCGGCTACAAGGCCATGGCGATCAACGAGGGCCTCGCCGTCATCTTCTCCGAGCTCGAGGACCACAACTTCACCGGGATCGGCGTCTCCTGCGGTGGCGGCATGTGCAACGCCACCCTCGCCTTCCTCTCCATCCCCTCGATCATGGTCTCGCTTCAGAAGGCCGGCGACTTCATCGACCACTCGGTGGGCGAGGCGGTGGGCGAGCACGCCACGCGCGTGAAGGTCATCAAGGAGGAGGGCCTCGACCTCTCCAAGAGCCCCAAGGACAAGATGGAGAAGGCCCTCCACATCTACTACGAGGACCTCGTGGAGACGCTCGTGGACACGCTGCGGCGCGGGATCTCCCGCGCGGAGAAGCTGCCCCGGACCGAGCGGGCGCTCCCCATCGTGCTCGCGGGCGGCACGGTCAAGCCGAGGGGGTTCCGCGAGCTCTTCGAGCGGACGCTGCGCGCGCGGAGCTTCCCGATCGAGGTGGCCGAGGTGCGCATGGCGTCCGACCCGCTCACCGCCACCGCGCGGGGCGCTCACATCGCCGCGATGTTCGAGAAGTAGGTGCGCTCCCGGGCGCGGGTCCTCCTCCCGCTCGTCCTGTGTCTCGCGGCGGCCCTTCCCGCGCGGGCCGCGCGCGAGTGGTACGACTACTACCTGCAGGCCAAGGATGACATCGCCGCCCGGAAGTGGGCCGACTGCGTCAAGAACATCGACCAGGCCCTGAAGCTGCGGCCCAACCCGGCCACCAATGTCCGGACATACGGGATGGGCCTGGTGGACTACCTGCCCTACTACGACAAGGGGGTCTGCCTCCAGGGCCAGGAGGAGTACCGCAGCGCGATCGAGGCCTTCGACCGCGAGGAGCAGCTGGGCGCGATCAAGAAGACACCGCTCCACGCCGACCTCATCCGGCGACGCGGCGAGACCCAGAGCGCCGAGGCGGCGCGCCTCACCCACCGGGCGCGCGGGGAGTTCCAGCGGCTCATGCGCGAGGCGCAGGAGCTCGGCCGCCGGCGCGCCTGGGACGAGTCGCTGCCTCTCCTGGCCCAGGCCGAGGTCCTCGCGCGGCAGCTGGACCCGGACACCCTGCGTTCCGTGACCCGCGAGCAGGAGCGCCAGCGCGCCGCGCAGAAAGGGGCCGCGGACGCGGCCGCCCGGGCCCAGCGGCTCGAGCAGCTCCTCGCCGACGGCGATCGCCTGCTCGAGGAGGGCAAAGCCACCGAGGCCAAGGTGGCCTTCGACGAGGCGCTCGTTCTCGATCCGCGGAACGCGGGCGCCCTCGACGGACGCCGCCTGGCGGAAGACCGCATCCTCGCCTCGACCACGCGGGCCGCCCGCCAGAAGGCCTACGCGGACGGCAAGGCCCTCGTCGACGCCGGGCAGCTCGAGGCCGCCCTCGGGCCGCTGAGCGACGCGGCGGCCGACCCCGCGAACACCGAGGCCCGCGACGTTCTGGCCGAGACGCGGAAGGTCCTCGAGGGGCTGCGTCTCCAGAAGGAGCTGCGGGCGCAGATCGACGCGCTGGCCGCGGGCGGTGAGGAGCTCATGGCGGCCGGCCGCTTCCCCGAGGCGCAGGTTGCCTTCGCGGGCGTGCTGCGCCTCGACGCCGGCCACGCCCGCGCCCGGGAGCGCCTGGCCGAGGCCGAGCGCCGGACGGGAGAGGCCCTCCTCGCCCGCTGGCTGCCGAACCGCGAGCCGGCCGTCGCCCTCTTCGAGCCCTCCGAGGGGCCCGTGGTGGAGGCGCCGACCCTGCTCCTCCAGGGGGTCGCCACGGACGACCGGGGCGTCCAGAAGGTCGAGTTCCGCGTCGGCGACCGGCTGATCGGGGAGTTCGTCCCCGCGAGCTCGCCCCTGGAACCGGCCCGGAGCGTGCCTTTCGGCCGCGAGCTCCCGATCGAGCCGGGGCTCAACCGGGTGGCCGTCACCGCGGTCGACTCCGGCGGCCTCTCCGCCTCGGTCTCCTTCACCGTCGAGCGGCGCCTGCGCTTTCACGAGACGCGGTACTTCCTCCCTTCCGCCGCGGCCAGCGCCTTCACCCTCGTCGGGCTCGGCTGGGGGGTGCAGCGCCTGCGGAGGCGCCGGGCCATCCGCCGGCGCTTCAACCCGTACATCGCGGGGGCGCCCGTCCTCGACGACGACATGTTCTACGGCCGCGAGAAGCTGACCGCGCGCATGCTCAGCACCCTCCACCGCAACAGCCTCATGATCACGGGCGAGCGGCGGATCGGGAAGACGACGTTCCTCCACCACCTGAAGCGGGTGCTGGCGGAAGACACGGCCGGCGAGTGGCGCTTCTTCCCCGTGTTCGTGGACCTACAAGGCGTGCCCGAGCAGTCCTTCTTCCACGCCCTGATGGCCGAGGTCGTGGACTCCCAGGACCTCTCCCCCGGCACGCGGGAGGCGCTGCGCTTCACGCCGGAGCCCGAGGGCTACGACGCGCGGGACTTCGGCCACGACCTCCAGCAGGTCATCGCCGAGCTCAAGACCCGCACCGCCCGCAGGGTCAAGCTCGCCCTCCTCATCGACGAGGTGGACGTGCTCAACGAGTACTCGGAGAGCGTCAACCAGCGCCTGCGCGGGATCTTCATGAAGAGCTTCTCGGAGAACCTCGTGGCCGTCATGAGCGGGGTCGGGATCCGCCGCCGCTGGAAGAGCGAGGCCAGCCCCTGGTACAACTTCTTCGACGAGATCGAGCTCGCTCCCCTCGCGCGCGAGGAGGCCGAGGCCCTCGTCCGGGAGCCGGTGGCGGGCTTCTTCCGCTGGAGGCCGGAGGCCGTCGAGCGGGTCCTCGAGCTGTCGCAGCTCAGGCCCTACCTCGTCCAGAAGCTCTGCGTCCACGCGGTGAACCGCATGCTCGAGGCGGGGCGGAGCACGATCCGCCGGGAGGACGTCGACGCGGCGCGCGGCGCCATCTCGATCGAGGACGTGGCGGGGGCGCCCCCGGTCCCCGAGGGTGCGGGCTCTGTGGCAGACTAGGCGTTCATGGGCTCGGCTCCGAATCCTCCCCGCAACCCCTTCATCGCC
>JBGPQQ010000275.1:0-5318 GCA_041489115.1 Vicinamibacteria bacterium
CGTCTCCTCCGACCGCGTGAGCACCTCGAACATCTTGAAGTCGAGCGGCGTCGCCCCGTGCAGGAGCGCGCTCGTGTCCGTGTAGATGCCGAGAGCGGCGGCGGCCTTCTGGGCCGGCGTCAGCTTGTCCAGCACGTCGAAGGCGGCGGCGATCACCGCCATGAAGGCGGAGGTCGAGCCCACCGCGAGGCCGACGAAGGGCAGCCGCACCCGCCGCACGCCCTTCGCCCGGCAGTTCTCCTCCACCTCGGCGGGGTCGGCGTGGTGGTCGGCCACGAAGAAGTAGTCCTTGACCGGGTCGACGCCCGGCGTCGCCAGGATGCCCAGGGGCGGCGAGGTGTCCACCATGCAGTGGAGGCCCCCCCGCAGCCGGTCGCGGTTCGGGTCCTGGAGCACGATGCCGCACCGCGCGACGAGGTTCCGGTTCTGCGGGTGGCCGAGGCTGCCGGTGAGGATCCGGATCTCCTCCGCCCCGAGCGAGCGCAGGATCGCGGAGAGGAGGACCGCGCTGCCGAGGGCGTCGGGGTCTCCCACCCACTGGGTGAAGATGTTGGCCCCGCGGCCGCGGATGGCCTGGGCGGCGCGCTTGAGGCCCATGTAGGCGCTCTGGGCCGACGTCAGGACGGCGAGGTTCTCCATCGTCCGGCGCTTGCCGACGATGCCCTGGAAGCGCCGGCGCACGACGTGGGGCCCGGCGGGGCGGGGCGGCTCGAGGATGCGGCCGTTGCGGTTCACGCCCGCGCCTCCCGCCGCCCCGGCGGCCAGGTCAGGGGATCAGTGTCCACTTGCATGAAACGTGCGGCCCTCCCGGGCCAGGTCGACGAGCATCGGGGCCGGGCTGAAGCGGGCCCCGTGGCGCGCGTGCAGCTTCTCCATCGTCTCGAGGGCGAAGCGGGCGCCGAGGTGGTCGAGGTAGCGGAACGGCCCGCCCAGGAACGGCGGGAAGCCGAGCCCGAAGATTGCCCCCACGTCGCCGTCGCGCGGCGAGCGCAAAACGCCCTCCTGCAGGCAGAGCACGGACTCGTTGAGGAAGGCGAACGCGAGGCGCTCCTGCGCCTCGCGGGCTTCGACTGGTTCCCGCGCCACCCCGCCCGGCAGCAGCGCGTAGACCGACCCGTCGACGCGCTTCTTCTTCCCGTCGTAGGTGTAGAAGCCCTTCTTCGCCTTGCGGCCGAGGCGGCCGTCCGCGAGCACCTTCTCCATCGCGGGCGGCGGGGCCATGCGGTCCCCGAAGTGGTGGTGCATCACCTTCGCGACCTTGGCCCCGACGTCGATGCCCACCTCGTCGAGCAGGGTCACCGGGCCCACCGGGAACCCGAAGCCGGTCATCGCCCGGTCGAGATCCTCGACGGCCGCCCCCTCCTCGAGCATCCGGGTGGCCTCGTTCATGTAGGCGGCGAGCGCGCGGCTGGTGTAGAAGCCGGGCCCGTCCCGGACGACGATGACGTGCTTGCCGATCCGCCGCCCGAAGCTCTCCGCGGTCGCGATCGCGGTGAGCGCCGTCGCCGGCGTGACCACGATCTCGAGGAGCGGCATCCTGTGGACCGGCGAGAAGAAGTGCATGCCCAGCACCTGGGCCGGGCGCCGGCACCCTCTCGCGATCTCCCCGATCGGGATCGAGGACGTGTTGCTCGCGAACACGCACTCGTCGCGGGTCGCGGCCTCGGTCTCGGCGAGGACCCACCGCTTGAGCTCGAGGTCCTCGAACACCGCCTCGATGACGAGCTCCGCCCGGCGGAAGCCCGAGTAGTCGACGGTCGGCGCGATGCGGTCCATCCGCCGCGCGACCTCGAGGCGGCTGAGGCTCCGGCGCTTCAGCCTCTCCTCCCACACCCCGCGGACGTACTCGAGCCCGCGGCCGAGCGCCTCGTGCGAGGCGTCCTTCATCCGGACGGCGACGTCCGCCTCCGCCGCCACGCCGGCAATGCCCGCGCCCATGAGGCCGGCCCCGAGCACCCCGAGCTTCGTCACCTCGACCGCCGGGGTCCCCGCGGGGTAGCCGGCGTCCTTCTTGATGTCCTGCGTCGCGAAGAACACCGACACGAGGCGGCGGGACACGTCGCCGACGGCAAGGCGGCCGAACGCCTCCGCTTCCAGGTTCAGTCCCTCCGGCAGGCTCGCCGCCGTCCCCCGCCTCACGACCTCCACCGCCTCGAGCGGGGCCGGGTAGTGTCCGCCGGTCTTCTTCAGGACCGACGCGCGCGCCTTCGAGAAGATGATGGGCCGCAGCAGGCGCTCGCGCCAGGCGATGCCCGGCCGGCGGGGACGCACGCGCCCCTCCGCGAGGCCGAGCGCCGCCCGCTTCGCGACCGCGACCAGGATCGGGGCCGGGCAGACCTCGTCCACCAGCCCCGCCTCGAGCGCGCGCGGGGCCTTCAGGGCGCGGCCGGTCAGGATGAGGTCGAGCGCGGCGGCGAGGCCGACGAGCCGAGGCAGGCGCTGCGTGCCGCCCGCTCCGGGCACGAGCCCCAGCATCACCTCGGGGAGCCCGATCGACGTCTTCGGGTCGTCCGAGGCCACCCGGTAGCGGCAGGCCAGCGCGAGCTCGGTCCCGCCCCCGAGGCAGGCGCCGTGGATGGCGGCCACCACGGGCACGCGGCAGGCCTCGAGCCGGTCGAACGCGGCGTGCGCCGCGCGCGAGAGCGCCTCGCCCTCCTCCGCCGAGCGGATGCGCGTGAAGTCCTTGATGTCCGCCCCGGCGACGAAGCTGTCCGGCTTGCCGCTGCGGATCACGACCGCGCGGACCGACTCGTCCTTGCCGACCCCGTCGAGGATCGACTCGAACGCCGCGATCATGCCCCGGCCGAGCGTGTTGACCCTCTCGCCGGGCACGTCGAGGGTGAGCACGAGGACGCCCTCGGCGTCCTTCTCGCGCGTGAAAGCGCCGGTCTCGCTCATCGCTCCAGGACCATCGCGAAGCCCATGCCCCCCTGCGCGCACACCGAGAGGAGACCGAACTTCGCGTTCCGCCGCTTCATCTCGCGGGCGAGGGTGGTCGTGATGCGCGCCCCGGTGGCCCCGAACGGGTGCCCGAGCGCGATCGACCCGCCGCACACGTTGAGGCGTTCGCGGTCCACCCGGCCGACCGGCGTCGAGTGCCCCAGCTTCTCCCGCGCCCACGCCTTCGACTGCAGGGCCTGGATGTTCGAGGCCACCTGGGCGGCGAAGGCCTCGTGCATCTCGACGAGGTCCATGTCCGAGAGCTGGAGAGAGGCCCGCTCGAGCGCCATCGGGATCGCGAGCCCGGGGCCCATCAGGAGCTGGCCGCCCGGGTCCACCGCGGCGACGGCCCAGCTGCGCACGTACGCCAGGGGCTCGTAGCCCTCGGCCTTCGCCCGCTCCTCGGACATGAGGAGGACGGCGGCGGCGCCGTCCGTGAGCGGCGAGGAGTTGCCCGCCGTCACGGTGCCGTAGCGCCGGTCGAAGACGGGGGTGAGCGCGGCGAGCGCCTCGAGGGAGGTGTCCTTGCGGAGCAGGTTGTCGGAGGTGACCGTCGTCTCGTACGCGGGAGGGACGTGGACCGCGCAGGTCTCGGCCGGCAAGCGGCCGTCCGCCGTCGCGGCCCAGGCGTTGCGGTGCGAGGCGAAGGCGATCCCGTCCTGCTCCTCGCGCGTGATGCCGTTCTCCTTGGCCATCTTCTCCGCCGACTGGCCCATGGTCAGGCCGGTGGACGGCTCGGCGATGGCCGGCGCGTCGGGGACGAGATCGCGCGGGCGCACCTTCGCAAGCGCGGCCAGCCGCGCCCCGAGCGACTTCGCCTTCTGCGTCTCCACGAGGATCCGCGCCATGCGCCGGCTGTGGAGGATCGGCACGTCGGACAGGCTCTCCGCGCCGCCCGCGATACCCGCCTCCACGTGGCCGAGCAGGATCGCGGACGCCACGTCCGCGATCGCCTGGCTCGCCGAGGCGCAGGCGCGGTTCACGGTGTGGGCGGGGATCGACTTCGGCAGCCCCGCGCCGAGGGCGGCCTCGCGCGCGAGGTTCGGGGCCTTCACGGAGGGGACCACCTGCCCCATGACGACCGTGCCGATCGAGGCGGGATCGACCTCCGTGCGCTCGATGAGCTCGCGGAGACAGACCTTCGCGAGATCCACCGCCGTGAGGTCGCGGAACACCGTCCCGGAGCGCGCGAACGGCGTGCGGCATCCGGCCACGATCGCGGCTCTTCGGTTGCTCATGCGGGTTATCCCCGGGCGCGATCCTTCCACGACCCGTCGCGGGATTTCGAGAGGAGGACCTCCGTGCGGCCGACGCGTTCCAGGTGAAGACCCGGGCTGCCGCCCGTCACGCGACAAAATGCTAGCGCATCGCCCGCGGGATGCAACCTCTTTTCGCCGCCGCGTCATGACGCCGCGTCATCGGTACCATGCCGCGGATTCACGTCCCTTCGTGAGAGGATCGGAGCTCGACACGAGGAGAGCGCATGAACCACACGATCGCCGCCCTGACCCTGGCCGCCGCCCTGGCGCCCGCGGCCGCCCTCGCCCAGGCCGCGGCCCCCGCGCGAGCGCAGCGCCCGGCCGAGCCCCGGCCGGAGCCGAAGCCCCAGCCCCGGCCGCACGGCCTGCGGGTGCCGGTCGACCCGCCGCGGATCCAGGTGGACGACGGGGACACGGTCGTCGTCCGCTGGTCGAAGGACGACCTCGAGACGGTGCGCATCCTGGGCATCGACACGCCGGAGACGCGGCACCTCGAGCACGACCTGCCCTACGCACAGCCCTTCGGGCCCGAGGCCCGCGGCTTCGCCCTCGGTGCCTTCGCGACCGCCACCCAGGTGGAGCTGCTGCGCTCGAGCACCGTCGACCCGTACGGCCGCACTCTCGGCTACCTCTTCCTGAACGGGCGCAACTACTCGGTCCTGGTGGTGCAGGCGCGCCTCGCCGCCGAGAGCGTCACCTTCTACGGCGACAACGGCCTGCCGAAGGAAGCGGCCGAGGTGCTCGCCGCGGCGAGGTCGGCCGGCCCGCTCCCCTTCGAGCCGCCCCACGTCTTCCGCGCGCGCATGAGGGACGTGTCGAAGTGGATGAAGGAGAGAGGGCTCGAGGCCGAGCAGTAGGCCTCCCGCGGTCGACCATGGCCCTCGTCACCGACGCCCTCGCCGTGTCGACGCGTGGCGACTCGCACATGGTCGACCTGACCCCGGGCGTCCAGGAGCTGGTGCGCCGCCACCGCTTCCGGGAGGGGCAGGCGCTCGTCTTCGTGTCCGGCTCCACCGCTGGCCTCACCACGGTCGAGTTCGAGCCCGGCCTGCAGAAGGATCTCCCCGCCGCCTTCGAGCGCCTCGCCCCGCGTGAGATGCGCTACGAGCACGAGGAGAC
>JBGPQQ010000276.1:0-5317 GCA_041489115.1 Vicinamibacteria bacterium
CGCGATCCGCGACGACAACCCGGTGATCTTCATGGAGAACGAGGTGCTCTACAACCTCAAGGGCGAGGTGCCGGAAGAGGAGTTCACGATCCCGCTCGGCCTCGCCGACGTCAAGCGCGCCGGTAAGGACGTGACGATCGTGGCCTGGAGCCGGTCGGTCCAGTACGCCCTGCAGGCCGCCGAGCTCCTGGCGAAGGACGGGGTCGAGGCCGAGGTGGTCGACCCGCGCACGCTCCGGCCCCTCGACGAGGACCTCGTCTTCGACTCGGTCCGGAAGACCAACCGCTGCGTGGTGGTCGAGGAGGGCTGGCGCTACGCCGGGTTCGGAGCCGAGATCGCCGACCGCGTGCAGCGCGAGTGCTTCGACTCGCTCGACGCCCCGGTCATCCGCGTGACCGCCGCCGACGTGCCCATGCCGTACTCGAAGATGCTGGAGAAGGCGTACCTGCCCCAGCCCGAGAAGGTCGTCGAGGCCGTCCACAAGGTGCTCTACCGATGATCACGAAGGTCGTCCTCGCGAAGCTCTCCCCCACCATGGACGAGGGCACGATCGTCAAGTGGAACAAGACGGAGGGCGACGCGGTCAAGGTGGGCGACGTGCTCGCCGAGATCGAGACCGACAAGGCCAACATGGAGATGGAGGCCCTCGGCGCGGGCGTCCTGCGCAAGGTCCTCGTCCCGGCCGGGGGCAAGGCTCCCGTCGGCTCGCTCATCGGCGTGATCGCGGACGCGGGCGAGGACATCGCGCCGCTGCTGGCGGAGGCCGCCACGGCTCCGTTGCCCGCGGCCGCTCCGACACCGGCTGCTTCGCCGGCACTGGCTCCTGCTCCCGCCGCGGCGCCACCGCCCGTGGCGGCCCCGGCGCCTGGCGTGCCCCCGAAAGCAGATCCGGCCTTCCCAGGGTGGGGCCGCGTCAAGTCGAGCCCCCTCGCGCGAGCGATCGCCGCGCAGCAGAACGTGCCGCTCGCCTCGGTGGCCGGCACCGGCCCCGGAGGTCGGATCGTCAAGCGGGACGTCGAGGGCTATCTCGCCTCGCCGCCGCCGGCGGCGGCGCGCCCCGCCGTCCCCGTCCCCTCGGTCGCCCCGGGCACGGCGATCCCGCTCACCAGCATGCGCCGCACGATCGCGAAGCGGCTCTCGGAGAGCGCCTTCACCGCCCCGCACTTCTACGTGACGGTCGAGATCGACATGGACGCGGCCGTCTCGCTGCGCGAGCAGCTCGTGCGCGCCGAGGACGTGAAGGTCTCCTACAACGACCTCGTGGTGAAGGCCTGCGCGAAGGCGCTCACCCGCTTCCCCACCGTCAACGCGTCGTGGACGGGCGAGACGATCCAGACCCACGCCGAGGTGCACGTCGGGGTGGCGGTGTCGCTCGCGGAGGGCCTGATCACGCCCGTCGTGCGCAACGCCGACCGCAAGCACGTCGTCGAGATCTCGAGCGAGGTCAAGGAGCTGGCGGCCCGGGCGCGGGACAAGAAGCTCAAGCCCGAGGAGTTCATGGGCTCGACGTTCACGGTCTCGAACCTCGGCATGTTCGACGTCACCGAGTTCACCGCCATCATCAACCCGCCGGAGAGCTGCATCCTCGCGGTGGGTGCGGTGCGCAAGGTGCCCGTCGTGAGGGACGACCAGCTGGCGGTCGGCCACCGCATGAAGGTGACACTCAGCTCCGACCACCGCGTGGTGGACGGCGCCCTCGCCGCGCAGTTCCTCGCCGAGGTCCGGCGGCTGCTCGAGAACCCCGTCAGCCTGCTGCTGTAGCGGGGCGGGCCCGGCGGGGTCGGCGGCAGAGACTCGAGCGTCGGTGGCGGTCGTGGTTCATGCACGCCGACCCCGACCAGGTGCGCTTGCCTCCGCAGTCGGGGACGACCCTGGCCGAGCTGGCGCGCGCCGGAGACCGGCCCGGCCTCCTTGCAGTCCTCCGCGACGTGTTGGACCCCTGTGGAGAGGACAGGACGGGGGCGAGAACAGCGTCCCAGCGCAGCCTCACCTCGAGGTCGTGGGCCCTCCAGTCCGTGGTCAGGGCCAGGTAGGCGTCGCTTCCCACCGCCTCGACGGTGACCTGCACGTCCAGGCCGTCCATGAGCGCCCGCTCGGGCGAGGCGCCGCCCGGGAGGCGCACGCGCAGCGTCCCCGTCCCGGGGGCGTTGCTCTCGACGTGGAGACGCCCCGTGCGGGTGGCAGGGTCGTAACGCCAGGCGTAGGCGACCCGGCGGTCGAGCGCGGGCTCGTGGACGCGCACGGAGCCGGGGACCGTCCCGAGCCGCACGGTCAGGGCCAGCCCCTCCGCCCGCGAGTCGATCCCGAACAGTCCCTGGTAGAGGGCGCCCGAGAGCGCCCCCACGCTGCCCACGTAGTGCGGGCTGCCGCGAGGCTCCCCGGATGGCGTATACCACTCGTGGAGCCCGCCGCTCTTCGCCACCCTCCGGGCGATGCCGAGGAGCTGCCGGTGCGCGGCCTCCGCGTGCCCGTTCCGGAACTCCGCGAGCAGGAAGCGCCCGGCCCACCAGTCCCACTGTCCGCCGTTCTGGTAGGTCCACTCCTCGCGCTGAATCGATTGCTTGAAAAACCCGGTCGGGAACGGGGGCAGGAGCACTCCCGCGATCGTAGAGACGCCGTAGCGCCGCTGGCGCTCTTCGGCGGCGGCCACGATGCGAGCGATCTGGCCAGGGTCGGCCACGCCGTAGAGGATCGCGAGGGCGTTGCCGCCGAGTGCGAACATGGCCGCGTCGTCGACCCTGGCGGGAGGCTTCGGGCCCGGCAGGGAGACCTGGAAGCGATAGAAGCCGCGGCCCTCCTGCCAGAGCCGCTGGTTGATGCTCGCCCGCAGGCGCACGGCTTTCTCGCGCCAGTAGCCCGCCCGCTCGCCTTCCCCGAGGTCTTCGAACAGGCGGCCCAAAGCCTCCGCGGCCCGGAACGTCATCACGCTCACGTACAGCCCCTCGACCACGGGCGTCTGCTCGTCGCGGTAGATCACGCGCTGGTCCCGGTAGACCGGGCTCACGTCGCCCCAGTCCGCGGTGAGGGCCCCGGTGACGAGCCCCCGGCCGCTCAGCCGCTCGCGCAGCACCCACTCCAGGGCGGCGTCGAGCCGGTCCACGAGCCGCCGGCCCACGATCCTCTTCCTCAGCCACTCCCGGTCCCCGGTGAAGGCGAAGACCTGAGCCGCCGATTCCACCGCGCTCGCCTCCTGGTCGGTGGCGGTCGTATTCTTGTCCGCGGAGAGCACGAGCCCGCCCGCGCGGTAGACCTGGCTGGCCCGCGGCGCGTCGACCTGAAACGGTGTCGCCTCCCCGGCCGTGATCCAGTCCCAGAGCTGGCCGTCGCGGCGCTGGTGCGAGAGGTGCTCCTCGAGCCACGAGGTGAGCCACTCGACGGGGAAGTGGTAGCGGGTCGCCGGGATCATGGTCGCGCTGTCCCGGAGCCAGAGCTGCGGGTACACGGCCCCCGCCCCGAAGCCGCGCACGAGGCCGGTCTGGCCGGTGAACTCCCGGCGGTTGGCCTCGAGGGTAGGCAGGAACTCCTTCTGGAGCGCATCGAGGGCGGGATCGCCCGTCGAATAGCGGGTCTCGCGGCTCACCGCGCCGCCGGACGAGGGACGCGGCTCCGCCCGCTCGCCGCTCCGGCAGGAGGCCGCGGCCAAGGCCAGGACCGCGACGAATGAGGCGAGGAGGTCCGCCGTCGAGCGCAGCATCCGGAGATTGTAGTCGCGGCGGGGCTCCGGCCTCGCCTCGAGCCCGTTCTGGCCTCGGCGCGCCTTCAGCGGCGCTATCGCTCGTCGCCGTCTTCCGTCTCGCGATGAACGGGTCCGCGCCCCTCACGGCGGCGCAACGCGACCTCGTGGCGCGCCTCGCCGACGCCGACCGGCAGGTAGACACAGGGGCTTCGTTTCGACAGCAGTGCCTCGCTGCAACGGCCAAGGGCTGCGAGAGGGCGGCCTCTCTCCCGGGGCGAGGGGCAGAGGCGCCGGGTCGGCTAGTCGCCGGACTGGCGGGCGAGGTAGTCGAAGACGATCTGCTCGATGCGGCCCCGCGCGTCGTCGGAGAGGGCCCGAAAGGCCACGCCGAAGCCATGCGGGAGGCTGTGCACCGGGTGCTCCTGCTGCGGGTTCGTCCAGGCCACGACGCCGTCCGCCACGACCTCGCGCTCGCTTCCCGGGACCTGGAAGCGGAACACGAGGGTGCGCCCGAGCGCGGGCATGGCCTCGTGAGCCACGTACGCGCCGAGCACGTTGATGTTCACGATGAAGGCGCTGTCCGACTGGCCGCCCGTGTAGTCGATCCGGCACCGCCGCACGAACGGCACGCGGATGGCGCCCCCAGCCCGCCGTTTCTCGTCGCTCTTGGGCACCGCCATGTCGGGCGGATTCTACAGCACTATGCGGTCGTTTCCCGCGCGGCGGGTGACCCTCTCCCGATCGAGGTACTCGAGGAGAGGAATGACGTACTTGCGGGAGAGCCCGGTCAGGTCCTTGAAGGCGCCCACCTCGATCTTCGATCCCGCCGGCCAGCGCTCGCGCACCTGGAGCTTGAGCCCCTCGAGGTGGTCCCGCTGGACGAAGAGGCCCGCCCCCACCCGCCCCAGGACGCGCTCGGTCACCAGCACGCGCACGACCCTCTCCAGGAGCCTCGGGTCCCGCCCCGAGCGCTCGGCCAGGGCGGGGAGCTCCACGCCGGCCAGCCCCGCCGCCCGCGCGGCATCGACGAGCAGCCGGCGCGCCTCCTCCTCGCCGGCGGAGAGGCGCACCTCGTGCCGCGCCGCCGCCACCGCGTCGGGGGCGAGCCGCACCCGGCCGGCCGCGGCGAGGTCGGTGAGCACGCGCTCGAAGACGGGGACCGGGGTGTCGCCGAAGGCACGCGCCCGCAGCTCCTCGCGCGGCATTCCCGATTGGAGCGGCTGCTCGCGGTGGAACACCTCGAGCGCGGCGAGAGCGGCTTCCCCGAGCCGCGCCAGCGCGGCGCGGGACACGACGACGAGAGGATCCTGTCCGAGCGCGACCACCGCGGTGCTCTCGGGCAGGTCGGCCGCCAGCCGAGCGAGCGGCAGGGTGAGGCGGGCCGCGAGGCGCCCGGCCTCGATCCCGCCGGGCCCGGCCTCGGCGACCATCACCTCGGCCGCCTCGAGCGGGGTGGCGGCCTCGCGCAGGCGCTCCACCGCCGAACGGTCGGCGGTCCGGCGCCGCGGCGGCAGCGGGTCCACGACGACCGCGCCGCCGATCGTGTCGGCGGGCGAGTAGGAGCGCAGGACCAGCCGGTCCCCCCGCCCCGCGACGGTCGGGCCCTCGAGCCGCAGCTGGGCGAGGGCGCTCCGCCCCGGC
>JBGPQQ010000277.1:0-5313 GCA_041489115.1 Vicinamibacteria bacterium
AAAACATGCAGAGCTTCTTCGGGAGTTTTTCGCAAGTCTCAACCTGTCCGACCTGCCAAGGTGCAGGGGAAGTCTATTCTAAGAAATGCCCGCGGTGCGGAAGCGACGGCCGGGTGAAGGTCGTGTGCGCCCTCCCGATCCCGCGCTGCGCCCAGGGATTCCTCCTCCAGGCCGACGCCGGGTCCGGAGGGGGAAAGCTGAGCCTCGGCCTCGGCACATGGGCCCGCGTGGACGAGGGGGATTTCCACGGCACGGTCGGCGTCGGGCTCCGGGCGTCGCTCGTGCACACCTGGGGCTCTCCGATCGGCACCGAGCCGGGCCTGACCTACCTGGGGCCCGAGCTCGACCTGTTGGCCGTCCGCGTGAACCTGAGCCTCGGCGTCCTGTGGCGCGTGTCGGGCCACGCGGGCGCGTCCGCGCTCTTCAGCTGGGGCGTTGGCTTCGGGCTCTAGGCAGGGCCCGCGTCAGCCGCTGCCGTCAGGGCGTGGGTCTCGGCGGCCGCGCGTCCCACGCCAGGCCAGCGGTCACGCCCCAGGTGCCGTCCGCGCTGGCGAGGCCGCGGCGCAGCGCCACGTCCCACCGCACGCGCCCCCGGCCGAACCGCAGGCCGGCACGCGCCTCGGACCGCACCTCGGCCCCGGGCTCGCCGTCCCCCGCGCGGCCGGCCACCTCGGCGAGGAGCGCGAGCCGGCCGGTCGCGGGCCACTCGAAGGCGAGCGCGTAGGAGAGGAAGTCCCTCTGGTCGTGCCCGCGGTACACCTCGTCGTGGAGGAAGAAACCGGCGTTCACGTGGATCCGCCCGCGGCCGACCGGCTGTGTCAGCAGGCCCTCCAGGAAGGCCCGCAGCGTGTTCGGACCGAGGCCGAGGGGGTTGAAGTCCACGTCCTCGAACGAGGTCTGCGGCAGGACGACGCCGAACCGGGCCCCGATCACGGGGCGGCCAGTCCGGCCCTCGACGATCCCCCATTTCGCCCGCAGCGTCACGTCGCCCCAGTCGGAGGACTGGATGTCGCCCCGGCCCTCCTCGCCGGCCACGCCGACCCGCGCCACCCACTCGAAGTCGAGCTCGACGCTTCGCGCCGGGGAGTACACGAGCCGGAGGAGCGGGCCGTCCCAGCGCGTGCGCTCGACGCCGGTCACGTAGCTCGGCTCGTCCGCGATCACGTCGAAGCCCGTCTCGAAGACGAGCGTGCCCGCGGGCGCCGTCACCGCCGGCTCGGTGAGGAGCGGCCGCGTCTGGGCGACGGCCGACCCGGCGCCGATGGCGAGCAGGGCCGCGCTGAGAGCGGGGACGAGAACGGGGTCGAGCAGGGCCTTCACGCGCGCCGGAGTGTAACGCACGCTTCCTCTTGACGCCTCGGCACGGGAGGCCTAGCGTGGGGGGCACGCAGGTCCACTCACACGGGCGTCGAAAGGCCCGAAGGAGGACGGATGCAAATCGCGGGACTCGGTCTGGGTCTCCTGCTGGCGGGAGGCGCGCTCGCGCTCGACGCGACCGCTCCGGCCTCCGCCGTGCGCGCCGTCAAGTCGCCCGACGGCGTGCAGATCCGCTACGAGTTGGGCGAGCTCGTCGCGCGGCGGGGTAAGCCATGAGGCGGAGGCTCGCGGCGGCGACGCTTCTCGGGCTGGCCTGGGCGCTTCCCCTCCCCGCCCAGGAGCCGTTCGGCCTGCCGCTGAAGGGCGAGGATGCGGAGAAGTTCCTGCGGACCGCGGACGTGGTGCGCAAGAAGGCGCTCGGCATCGGGATCACGCACTCCGAGCAGTACACGCTCAGCGACGGGTCGAGGACCCACAGGGCGGTCTGGAAGACGATCGACGAGTTCAAGCGCGGCGCCACGAGCTTCGAGGGTGGCGGGGTGGTGATTGACTTCGCGGACTCCTACAAGCACGAGATCGCCGCCTACGAGCTCGACAAGCTCCTCGGGACGGACCTCGTGCCCCCGACCGTCGAGCGGACCTTCGGCCGGACGACCGGGTCCCTCCAGATGTGGGTGGAGGGGGCGATGACGGAGGCGGACCGCAAGCAGAAGAAGCTCGCTCCCCCCGACCCGCAGGCCTGGAACGAGCAGATGTACAAGGTGCGGCTGCTGCACCAGCTCACGTACGACACCGACGCCCGCAACATCCGCAACGTGCTGATCGACCCGGCGTTCCGGATCTACGCGATCGACTTTTCGCGCTCCTTCACGGGCTACGCGGACCTGCGCTCCGAGAAGGAGCTGACGCGTTTCTCCCGCCCGGCGCTCGAGGCCCTGAAAGCCCTTGACCGGCCCACCCTCGACGCCCGGCTCGGGCACTGGCTGGGCGGCCCCCAGATCGCGGCGCTGCTGAAGCGGCGGGACAAGATCCTGGCGCTCGCCGCGCGCCGGGTCGCGGAGAGCGGAGAAGCGGCTGTCCTCTACTAGACCGTGCGGACCTCGAAGGCCGGCGGCTCCAGGATGTGCTTCTTGACCGCGCAGAGGTCGGCGGCCCGGATGACCGCCTCGCGGTGCTTCTCGGGGAAGCCCTCCGGGAGCTTGATCTCCAGAACGAGCCGCGCGATGCGCTGCCGCTCGGGATCGCGCTCGATGTGCATCTCCAGCCCCAGACCGTCGGTCGCGATGCCGCGCGCGTCGCAGTAGCCCTTCACGTAGATCCCCGCGCACGTAGCGATCGAGGCGAGGACGAGTTCGAACGGCTGGGGAGCCGACCCCTCACCCCCGCTGCGGGGCGACTGGTCGGTGCGGAAGGTGAACCCGTTGTACTCGGCGTCCACGCGCTTGCCGCCGGGGAAGATCACGGTCATGGTCGACATGGGAGTCCTTTCTCTTCGAATGGACCCGGCCCTACCGACCGGGTTGGGACCCGGGCTTCCAGCCGTAAGCGGCCATCATCACGTGGAAGAGGCGCGTGTTGGGGAAGAAGCCCCGCACACGCTCGGCGCCGGGCCCGGTGGCGGCCACCACCACTTCCTCCCCGGTGTGGCCCCCGTCTTTGCGCAGGGACGGCTTCGGCGCCTCCGGGTGGGCCAGCAGCGACTCGCCCTTCTTGCCGGCCCGGACGCGGAGGTCGAACGAGTGGTCGGCGGTGTAGATGACCAGGGTGTCCTTCGGGTTGACGCTCCCGGCCGTGCGCTCGATCAGCCCGTCGAGCTCGACCGTCCGCCGCAAGCCGCGCGCGATGTCGTCGGCGTGCAGGTCGGACTCGACCATCAGGAAGTAGCCCCGGCGGTTCCGCGAGACGATGCGCAGGGCGATCTGCGTGGCGGCGGCGAGGTCGAAGTTCCCGTCGTCGAGCAGCACGATCAACCGGCGCGCCTCGGGGGAGACGGCGGCGAGGCTGCTCTGGAGCTCGTAGCCGTGGCGGCGGGCCTCCGCGTCGACGTCGAGCCCTCTCTCCGCGGCCGCCTGGAGGATCCGGGTGCGGCCGGCGCCGATCATCACGTCGACACCGTCGCCGCTGCGAGGGGCGAAGACCTGGGCCATGATCTCGCCGGTCTTGCTCCGGTCGTTGACGTGGGCGTAGCAGGCGGCGGGCGTCGCGTCGGTGATCGGGCTGTTCGACACGACGGCGGTGGAGAGCCCACGCTCCTCGGCGTACTCCAGGATGGTCTTGAGGACTCGGCCGTCCTGTTGCCCCTTCACCGCCGAGTCCGACTGCGAGACGACGCCGTTCTGCGTCTTCTCGCCGGTCACGATGGCCGTCATCGCGGCCGCGGAGTCCGTCACCCAGGCCGAGGCGGACGACGTGTCCATCAGGCCGATCCAGGGCATGCGCTGGATGAAGAGCTGCTGCGGCCGTCCCGCTTCGACGGCCGCCGCGCTGATCGTGGGGAGCCCCCCGGCATCCCCGACGAAGAGGATCACGCTCTTCGCCTTCGGGTCCGCGCCGGCCGCACCCGCAAGGCCGAGGCACAGCGTCACCGTCGCCCACAACCGCATCCTTCTCTCCTTTAGCCCGACGTTAGCCGCGGTCACGCTCGATTCCGCGTTCTTCGAGCCACCCGAGCGCTTCGAGCCGATGGTACGCCATGATGATGACGAACGAGGGGCGGGCCTCACGGCCCGCCCCTCGCGGCACGTGTCGATCCGGGCCTCGGCTGGCAGCGCTAGAACCGCATCTTCGCCCCGAAGCGGACGGTGCGCTCGTTGGTCGCCTGGGTGATCAGGCCGAAGTTGGGATCGGCGATGTCCATGACCGGGTTCGAGGACAGGGGGCCGTTCGGGCTTCCGAACTGCGGCGTGTTGAAGAGGTTGTCGGCCTCGATCCGCAGCTCCAGCTTGAAGCGGCCGCTCAGCGAGATCGTCTTGAAGAGCGCGGCGTTGTGGAAGAAGGAGTAGGGGCCCCGGATATACCCGTAGCGGGTCGCGGTGGGAGAGATCGCATAGGTGTCGGCCAGGGGCTGGAAGGCGGCCACGTCGAAGTAGGGGTTCGTGATCTGCCCCGAGGCGTCCCTCTGGTCGCCGAGCCGGTCGTGGAGGCTGCCCGCCGTGTTGGGGTCGGCGATGGGTATCGGGTTGCCCATCTTGCTCTGGGTCGCGACGAGCGCCGCCCCGCTCGTGTACTTGGTCTGCCAGCTGAGCGCCCAGCCGCCCAGCACCCAGTCGAGCGCCGGCGGGACGTCGCTGCCCCAGGTCCGCCCGCGCCCGAACGGCACGTCCCAGGTGGCGCTCAACCGGAAGATGTGCGGGGTGTCCGAGTTGGACACCGTCTTGTGGACGCGCTCGTTCACGACGCTCCGCTGCTCGTAGACCATCGTCTTGGAGAAGGCGTAGGCGGCGACGAACGCCAGGCCCTTCGACAGCCGCTTCTGGAGGCGCGTCTGAAGCCCGTTGTAGCCCACCCGCCCCGTGTTCATGTTCTGCATGGTCACGTTGACGAACTGGGGGTACGGCTTGGTGAGCTGCGACGCGTTGATCGTCTTGGACCCCGGGTTGCCGAGGGTCGAGGTGGCCGGGAAGAGGTCCGGATAGGCCAGGAAGGGGTTCGTGACCTTCAGGTCGGCCGACGCCTTCACGGACGCGACCGCGTCCGGCACCTCGTTCAGGTTGAGGCTCTCGAAGACCTTGACGGCGTGGGTGCCGACGTAGGCGACCTCGAACAGCATCTCCCAGGGCAGCTCCCGCTGGACGCTCACCTGCCACTGCTGCATGTACGGAAGCACGTAGTCGCTGTTGGGGACGGTGATGGAGTCCCCGAGCAGCGTCTCCGCCCCCAGCGAACTCCCCGTGACCGTGCTGAAGCCCTGCGGGTAGGGGTTCTGGAGGTTGACGCCCGGGATCACCGTCTTGTTGCTGTCGCTCGACCCGACGTACGGCGTGACCATGCCGAACG
>JBGPQQ010000278.1:0-5311 GCA_041489115.1 Vicinamibacteria bacterium
AACTACTGGGAGAGGGACAAGCCGATCTACCCGTTGGGCCAGATCGAGCTGCAGGCCCACGGCAACCCGCTCTGGTTCCGCAACGTCTTCATCCGGGCGATCCCGCGGGACGCGGCGGTCCCGACGGTGACCGACGCCGAGGTGGGCGAGGGCTTCGTGCCTCTCTTCAACGGCCGCGACCTCGAGGGCTGGACGGGCAACGTCGATGGCTATCCGGCGGAGGACGGCAAGATCGTCGTCCATCCCGAGCGCAGCGGCGGGAACCTGTACACGGCGAAGGAGTACACGGACTTCGTCCTCCGCTTCGAGTTCAAGCTGACCCCGGCCGCGAACAACGGCCTCGGCATCCGCGCCCCGCTCGAGGGAGACGCCGCCTACGTGGGGATGGAGCTCCAGATCCTCGAGGACGGCTCACCCGTGTACTGGGATCTCCAGCCGTACCAGTACCACGGCTCGATCTACGGCGTCGTGCCGGCGCGCCGCGGCGTGCTGCGGCCGATCGGCGAGTGGAACGCCGAGGAGATCACAGTGAAGGGCCGGCGTGTCGCCGTCGTCGTCAACGGGACGACCGTCGTCGACGCCGACATCGACGCGGCGAGCGCCGTGGGGACCATGGACCACCGGGACCATCCCGGCCTGAAGCGGGCGAGCGGCCACGTCGGCTTCCTCGGCCACGGATCCGTCGTCGAGTTCCGGAACATCCGGATCAAGGAGATCCGGTAGCGGCTACGCGGGCCTGGTCGGCCCCGAGCCGGCGCCCGTCTTTCCGATCGCCGCCGCGATCGCGGCGAGGTCGGCCGCGTCGAGCCGCAGCGTCGCGGCCGGGAGCCAGCCGTCCACCTGCTGTGGGCTACGGGCGCCCACGATCGCGCCGGTGACGCCCGGCCAGGCGAGCGTCCAGGCCACGGCGACCGCGGCCGTCGACGTGCCGTGCTTCGCCGCGATCGGCTTCAGGGCGTCGCGTAGCGCGAGGTTCCGCTCGAGGTTCGGCGCCTGGTGCTGCGGCGACTTCCGGCGCCAGTCGTCGGGGGCGAAGGCCGCCACCCGCGCGGCGGTGAACGAGTCGGTGAGCAGCCCCGACTGCATCGGGCTGTAGACGATGACGCCCGTGCCGTGCGCGGCGCACGAGGGGACCTCGGCCCCGCCGACGTCGCGCCGGATCATCGAGAAGGGCGGCTGCAGCGACGTGACGTGCCCCTTCTTCTCGCACCGCTCGAGGAGCGCCACGTCGAAGTTCGAGACGCCCGGCCAGCGGACCTTGCCCTCGCCCACGAGGCGCAGCATCTCGCCCCACGAGTCCTCGACCGGCGTCCCCGTCTCGTCCGGCCAGTGGAACTGGTAGAGGTCGATCCTCTCGACGCCCAGGCGCCGCAGCGACGCCTCGCACTCTTCCCTCACGCGCGCGGGGCGCGAGTCCCGGACCGGCATGGCCATGCGGTCCGCGTCGCTCCAGCGCAGGCCGCACTTCGTGAACACGAGCGGCCGCTCGGAGGCGGGGATCCCGGCGAGGGCGCGGCCCACGACCACCTCGGAGTGGCCGCAGCCGTACACCGCCGCGGTGTCGACCCAGTTGACGCCCTTCGCGACCGCGTGGCGGATCGCGGCGACCGACTCGGCGTCGTCCTGCGGGCCCCACGCGAAGGCCCAGCCGCCGCCGCCCGCGGCCCAGGCGCCGAAGCCGACGGTCGTGATCTCGGGGCCGCTCGTGCCGAGCCGGCGGGTGGGCAGGGAGTTCATCGTGGCGCCTCCGTTCGCCGAAGTCTACAGGCCGGCAGGGGGGTCTGGGGGGCGGAGCCCCCCAGATCAGAGGAAGCACGAAGCGAGCCGTTGGCCCCGATGGTTGCCAGTCCCCGCTCTCTCGATCTGCCCCGCCCTCGTGACGGTCCCCCCCGCCAGTCCGCGAATCCGTGATCCGCCCGGTAGCGCCGGCGTCAACCCGTTGCCTGTTGCCGATGGCCGCCGGGCGCCCGCTGTGGTGGGCGTCTCGGGTCGTCTCCTCGCTCGCTTATCGGCAGGGCTGGCTCATGCGCTCGCTCAGGAGCGCCCGAGAATACCCGCCGGGTCAACGTGCCGGACGGCGTCGACGTCGAGATAACGATGGCGGTGTCGCCGGCCGTTCACGTAGAATCGGCCGGCTCTCACGCAAGGAGGCTCTCATGCCACGACTCGCCCGCCTCGGCCTGGCCCTGGCGCTGCTCGCACCCGCCGCGGCGTTTGCCGGCGACGGTCTCGCCCTCACGCCCCCCATGGGGTGGAACTCGTGGAACAAGTTCGGCTGCGACGTGAGCGAGAAGCTCATCCGGGGCGCCGCCGACGCCCTCGTGGCCACCGGCATGAAGGACGCCGGCTACCAGTACGTCGTGATCGACGACTGCTGGCAGGTGAGCCGTGACGGGGCGGGGAAGATCGTGATCGACGCGGCGCGCTTCCCCTCCGGCATGAAGGCCCTCGCGGACTACGTCCACTCGAAGGGCCTCAAGTTCGGGATCTACTCCGACGCCGGGACCAAGACGTGCGCGGGCCGCCCCGGGACGAAGAGCTACGAGGAAATCGACGCGAAGACGTACGCCGAGTGGGGCGTCGACTACCTCAAGTTCGACTGGTGCAGCAGCGAGGGCCAGGACACGCGCGACGCGTACGGGCGGATGAGCCAGGCCCTCCGCAGCTCCGGCCGGCCCATCGTCTTCAGCATCTGCGAGTGGGGCAGCACGAAGCCCTGGACGTGGGCCCAGGGCATCGGCCATCTCTGGCGCGCCACCGGCGACATCCAGGACTGCTGGGACTGCGGGAGGGGCTGGGGCGGGATGGGCGTCACCCACATCATCGACATCATGGCCGACCTCTACCCCTACCAGGGCCCCGGCCACTGGAACGATCCCGACATGCTGGAGGTCGGCAACGGCGGGCTGAGCCTGGCCGAGAACCGCGCCCACTTCAGCTTCTGGTGCCTCTTCGCGTCGCCGCTCATGGCCGGCAACGACCTCGAGGCCATGAAGCCCGAGATCCACGACATCCTGACCCATCGCGAGCTCATCGCGGTGAACCAGGACCCGCTGGGGATGCAGGGGCGCAAGGTCTGGGACGACGGGCCCCGCGAGGTGTGGATGAAGCCGCTCGCCGACGGCTCGAAGGCAGTCATCCTCTTCAACCGCGGCAACGAGGAGGGGGTGCTGTCGGTCCGGTGGGAGGACGTGGGCCTCTTCCCGGGTGGCAGCGCCGTGGTGCGCGACCTGTGGGCGAAGAAGGACCTCGGGGCGTTCACCGGCAGGTTCGAGACGAAGGTCGGCTCCCACGACGTCGCGATGCTGAAGATCACCGCGAAGTACTGAGCCGAAGCGCCTCGGCCACCGTGAGCGGCGCACCGCCGGTTCCGGCTCGGACGACGAGTCCGTATGGCTATCTCGGTGGCCGAGGCCCGACCTGATCGAGGGGGATGCTGACCGAGCCGAGCGCGCCGCTGGCCAGGTCGCGCACCAGCACCCGGAGCAGGACCGCCTTCCGGTCGCGCTTCAGGCGTTCCACGAGCGGCAGCTCGCCCGACTGCCTGACCTGCTCGAAGGTCGGCCGGTCGAGGCTCAGGCCGGCGACGTGGGAAACGGTGTCGAGGAGCGCGTCGCCCGGGCCGAGCTGAACGAGCCAGACGTCCAGCCGGCCCCGCCAGCCGTCCCCGACCGGTTGCAGGGACACGTCGCGCGCGTCGATCCGGATCTCCAGGTCCAGCGTGTCGGGGGCGGCAGGGAAGGGACGCACCGTCAGGCCGACCCGGGTGGCGTCCACCGGGCTCCACATCGCCGCTCCCAGCACGCCGCTCCGGTACCAGTCGTCGCCGGGCTCGTCGGGCTGGGCGAAGTAGCCGCGGCGGTGGCGCAGCCGCACCCCGGGGCGCTTGACGCCGATCCTGATCTCGCGGAACTTCCCGTTCCACTCGTCGTGCGACGGCTGGTAGCCGAGCCGGTAGGCCACGCGGGAATCCTCGGTGGCCCGGCGGAAGGCTCGCCCGAGGTCGTTGTCGTTGTAGAACGCCTCGCCCCCCGTGCGTTCCGCGAGCGTATCCATGGCCGCGAAGCCGGAGCGGTTGACGAGCTGCATCTCCCGGCTGATGGAGGCCCGCTCCGGCTCGTAGTCGGCGGGCGCCATCAGCCCCCGCGCGTCCACCGGGTAGACCGCCAGGTTGGCGCTGTTCAGGGCCCGCGCCGCCCGGTCGATCTCGGGCCAGAGACTCTGCTCGCCGGGATCGGGGCGCTCGGGCAGGCGGACGCGGTCGCGGCCGATCCAGACCGGGAAGCTCCCGGAGACCCAGACGAGGTTCTTCCGGCCCGGCACCTTCTCCAGGTGATTGGCGATAGCCACCAGCGAGCGAAGGGTCCGCAGGGTGCGGTCTCTGGCGTAGTGCTCGATCAGGTTCGTCTCGAGCTCGTCCAGCCAGGAGCCGAAGCGCTCGAGCCCCGTGCCCGCGGTGTCGAGGCGCGCGACGCCGGTCTCGGGGGACAGCTCGCCTCGATACTGCTCCAGGGCCCGGACGAGCGGCTGGGGGTCGCGGGTGAGATCCTGGAGGACGTTCAACCCGCGTCCCAGCGTGTAGAGCCCGATCGTGGTCCCGGGCTCGACCTGCTTGAGGAAGGCCAGGACCTGCTGCCGCGCGTACGACTGCCGGGCCATCGGGGTGTTGAGGCCGTCGAACAGTATCGCGGTGACGGACGTGGAGCCGTCGGCCTGCCGATCGAGACGGTTGGTGAACGTGCCGGGCGGCAGAGCCGTTGCAGCGGCCGAGGGCAGGGGCTGCGCCGTGAACGAGACGATCCGCTCCGGACGCCCGCCGTCGGACAGGACGAGCTCCTCGGCCGTCAGATCGACCACGGGCCGACCCTGCTTGTCTTCGGCGACGACGCTCACCTCGACGATGCGCGACGTGACGCGCGGCGCCGACGGCCGGGCCGGAGCGTCGGGCGCCTGGCCGGAAGCGGCGGCCCCCGCCAGGGTAGAGGCGACGAGAAAGCACCCAACGGCCCGGCTGAGCACCGACTCGAAGTCTACTCCATGAGGGAAGACGCCAGCGGCGACGAGGTCAGCTTCCGCAACGCCTGGCCACCTGCCGGCTGATCTCGGCGGAGCTCGGGGGGTTCTCGCGCAGGCCGAGGGTGTGGAGCATCTCGTGGATGAGCGCATTCTCACGAGAGCCCCGGCTCTGCGTCTGGAAGTTCGTGCCGCAGACGAAAACCGCGGCCCCGCCCACGGTGAAGGCCGAAGCACCCGGGGACGCACAGCGGCGCGATCCTCCTGCCGGTGTCCCTGGCTCGCGGCCCGCCGACTC
>JBGPQQ010000279.1:0-5249 GCA_041489115.1 Vicinamibacteria bacterium
GTCGAGATCCTGACGCAGCCGAAGAACGCCATCTCGCGCCAGTACCAGCGGATGTTCGAGTACGAGAACGTCAAGCTGCGCTTCACGGACGATGCGCTCGAGGCGATCGCCGACCTGGCGATCCAGCGCAAGATCGGCGCGCGCGGCCTGCGCATGATCATCGAGGAGTTGATGCTGGACCTGATGTACAACCTGCCCTCGATGAAGAAGGTGCGGGAGTGCGTGGTCACGCGCGAGGTCGTCCTCGACCGGGAGAAGCCCGCCACCCTCATCGAGAAGGCGGGCTAGGTCGCCTCCCCTCGGCGTGCTACCTTTGAAGGCGCCGCGCGGGGCGCCGTCCGTCGCCCGGCCGCGAGCGGAGCGAGGACATGTTCGGGCGTGAGAAGAACGACGTGATCGAGACCCTCCCCATGGTGCCGCTGCGGGACGTCGTGGTGTTCCCGCACATGATGATCCCGTTCGTCATCGGGCGGCAGAGCTCCATCCGGGCGCTCGAGCACGCGCTCGCCCGCGGCAAGCGCATCTTCCTCTCCGCCCAGCACGACGCCGCCCGCGACAACCCGGGGCCGGAGGAGATCTACACCCTGGGCACGGTGTGCAGCATCGTGCAGAGCCTCAAGCTGCCCGACGGCAACGTCAAGGTGCTGGTGGAGGGACTCGACCGCGCCCGCGCCCTCGAGTTCCGCGAGGAGGGCGGCCTCGTCAAGGTCGTGGTGAAGGTGGCCCCCCGCTCCGACGAGCCGGCCACCGGGATGGAAGGGCTGATGTCGAAGGTCATCGGCCTCTTCGAGCAGTACGTCAAGCTCTCCAACAGCCTGCACTACGACGCGATGCTCGCGGCGGTGCGGGTGGAGGACCCGGGCAAGCTCGCCGACACCATCTCCTCCCACCTCGTCGTCCCCGTGGAGGAGAAGCAGAACCTCCTCGAGATCCTCTCCGCGCAGGAGCGGCTCACCCGCATCGCGTCCATCCTCGAGGCGGAGGTGGACAAGCTCAACGTGGACCGCCGCATCCAGGGCCGCGTGAAGAAGCAGATGGAGCGGGCGCAGAAGGAGTACTACCTCAACGAGAAGATGAAGGCGATCCAGAAGGAGCTCGGCCGGAAGGAAGACCGCACGAGCGAGGCGGACGACCTGCGCAAGAAGGTCGAGCAGGCGCGGATGCCCAAGGACACGGAGGAGAAGGCGCTCCAGGAGCTGAAGCGCCTCGAGTCCATGCCGCCCATGTCGGCGGAGGCCACCGTCTCGCGCAACTACCTCGACTGGCTGATCGCCGTGCCCTGGACGAAGAAGACCCGCGAGCGGAAGGACCTCCAAGCGGCGGAGAAGATCCTCAACGACGACCACTACGGGCTCGAGAAGGTCAAGGAGAGGATCGTCGAGTTCCTCGCCGTCCGCCAGCTGGTGAACAACCCGAAGGGCCCCATCCTGTGCTTCGTCGGCCCGCCCGGGGTGGGCAAGACGTCGCTCGCCCGCTCGATCGCCCGGGCCACGAACCGGAAGTTCGTGCGCCTCTCCCTCGGCGGCGTCCGGGACGAGGCCGAGATCCGCGGCCACCGCCGCACCTACATCGGCGCCTTCCCCGGCCAGATCATCCAGATGATGAAGAAGGCGGGCGCGCGCAACCCCGTCTTTCTCCTCGACGAGGTGGACAAGATGTCCATGGACTTCCGGGGCGACCCCTCCTCCGCCCTCCTCGAAGTCCTGGACCCGGAGCAGAACCACACCTTCTCCGACCACTACCTCGACGTCGAGTACGACCTGTCCTCCGTCTTCTTCATCGCCACCGCGAACGTGCTCCACACCATCCCCCAGGCCCTGCAGGACCGCCTGGAGGTGATCCGGCTGCCCGGCTACACCGAGCGCGAGAAGATCGAGATCGCCGTGCGCCACTTGATCCCCAAGCAGGTGAAGTCCCACGGCCTCGAGGGGAAGAACGTCGCCTTCGGCGACGACGCCCTCACCGAGCTCGTGTGGCGCTACACCCGCGAGGCGGGTGTCCGGAACATGGAGCGGGAGATGTCCTCCATCCTCCGCAAGGTGGCGCGCAAGGTGGTGCTGGAAGGGCGCGACTACGCGGTCGCGATCACCGCCGCCAACCTGTCCGAGTACCTCGGGGTGCCCCGCTACCGCGCCACCCAGAAGGAGGAGCGCCACGAGGTGGGCCTCGCCACGGGCCTCGCCTGGACCGAGGTGGGGGGCGAGATCCTGCCGATCGAGGTGACGCTGATGCCCGGCAAGGGCGCGCTGCGGCTCACCGGGAAGCTCGGCGACGTCATGCAGGAGTCGGCCCACGCCGCGCTGTCCTTCGTGCGCTCGCGGGCCGATCAGTTCGGCATACCCCCGGACTTCAGCCGCAGGGTGGACGTGCACATCCACGTCCCGGAGGGGGCCATTCCCAAGGACGGGCCCTCCGCCGGCATCACCATGTGCACCGCCCTCGCGTCCGCGGTGACCCGGATGCCGGTGCGGCGTGACGTGGCGATGACCGGGGAGATCACGCTCCGCGGCAAGGTGCTGCCGATCGGGGGGGTGAAGGAGAAGCTCCTCGCCGCCCACCGCATCGGCGTCACCACCGTCATCCTGCCGCGCGAGAACGAGAAGGACCTCGCGGACGTTCCCAAGAACGTCCTCGAGGGGATGCAGGTGCAGCTGGTCGACCACATCGACGAGGTGCTGAAGATCGCCCTCCTGCCCCCGGAGACGCCTCCGGCCCGGGTGGAGACGGGCGAGACCGGTGACGTGATGGGCACGGTGCCCGACGGCATGACTCACTGAGGCGAAAGCCGCCCCGCCCCGTTGCGCGAGGGCGCCCGCCGGCGACGACGACCTTTTGAAGCACAAGAGCGTGACGTTTGCCGGGAGCGCGAGCTCCCCCGCCCAGTTCCCGCGCGACGGCCTGCCCGAGGTCGCCTTCCTCGGCCGCTCGAACGTGGGCAAGAGCAGCCTGCTGAACGCCCTGGCCGGCACGCGAGGCCTCGCCCGCGTGTCGTCCGACCCGGGGCGCACGCGGGTCGTGAACTTCTTCCGCGTTGTGGGCGCCGGGAAGCCGGGCGGGGCCGGGCGCGGCGATCTCTACCTCGTGGAACTGCCCGGCTACGGCTACGTGAAGGCCTCCCGCGACGTGCGCGAGAGCTTCGAGCGCATCGCCGTCTCGTATCTCGCCGGCCGCCCGCCGCTGCGCCTCTGCGTCTTCATCGTGGACGCCCGCCACGAGCCCACGGACCGGGACCTCACCCTGCTGGGTTTCCTGGACCACCACGGCCTCCCCTACCTGGTGGCGGCCAACAAGGTGGACGCCCTCGGCCGCGGCGAGGCGAAGCGCCGGGTGGACGCGCTCTCGCGCGGCGTGGGCCGGGGCGCGCGCGCCGTTCTGGGCGTGAGCGCCGAGCGGGGCGCCGGCCTCGAGGAGCTGTGGAACGAGATCCGGGGGGCCGTCTTCGAGCCCTCCGACGAGGGTGCCGAAACACCGGGACGACGAGGGAACGATGGACGCTGACGAGCCGCAGAACGAGGACGGGACCGGGGTGGAGCCGGAGAAGCCGGAGGCGGCGGCCGAGCGGCCGAAGCCGCTGGAGCTCTCCGCGCTCAAGGAGATGTCGATCCACGAGCTGACCGCGGCCGCGGTCGAGGCCGGCCTGCCCGACGCCGCGGGCTCGAAGAAGCACGACCTCATCTTCCGGATGCTCCAGGCCCAGGCCCAGAGAAACGGCCTCCTCTTCGCCGAGGGCGTCCTCGAGATCATGCCGGACGGGTACGGTTTCCTGCGCTCCCCGGAGTCGAGCTACCTGCCGGGGCCCGACGACATCTACGTCTCGCCCTCGCAGATCCGCCGGTTCGACCTGCACACCGGCGACACGGTGAGCGGCCAGGTCCGGCCGCCCCGGGAGGGCGAGCGTTACTTCGCGCTCATCAAGGTCGAGGCGGTCAACTTCGACCCGCCGGAGGCAGCGAGGGACAAGGTCCTCTTCGACAACCTCACGCCGCTCTACCCGAACCAGCGCCTGCGCCTCGAGACGACTCAGGACAACATGACCGCGCGCGTCCTCGACATGCTGACCCCGCTCGGCAAGGGGCAGCGCGGCCTCATCGTGGCCGCTCCCCGCACCGGGAAGACGCTCATCCTGCAGAACATCGCCAACTCCATCGCCGCGAACCACCCCGACGTCGTGCTCATCGTCCTGCTCGTGGACGAGCGGCCCGAGGAGGTCACCGACATGCAGCGCTCGGTGCGCGGCGAGGTGGTGTCCTCGACCTTCGACGAGCCGCCCACCCGGCACGTCCAGGTGGCGGAGATGGTGATCGAGAAGGCCAAGCGCCTCGTCGAGCACAAGCGGGACGTGGTGATCCTGCTGGACTCGATCACCCGCCTCGCCCGGGCCTACAACGCGATCGCGCCGTCCTCGGGCAAGGTGCTCTCGGGAGGCGTGGACGCAAACGCCCTCCAGAAGCCCAAGCGGTTCTTCGGCGCCGCCCGCAACATCGAGGACGGCGGGTCGCTCTCGATCATCGCGACCGCCCTCATCGAGACCGGCTCGCGCATGGACGACGTCATCTTCGAGGAGTTCAAGGGCACGGGGAACTCCGAGATCGTGCTGGACCGCAAGATGGCGGACCGCCGCATCTTCCCCGCCGTGGACATCAACAAGTCCGGCACCCGCAAGGAGGAGCTCCTCCTCCCCCGCGACGAGCTCCACCGGGTCTGGATCCTGCGCAAGGTCCTCTCCCCGCTCTCCCAGGTGGAGGCGATGGAGCTCATCCTGGACAAGCTGGGCAAGACGAAAGGAAACCGCGACTTTCTCGACGGCATGGCCGTCGGGTAGGACCGTCAGGTTCCAGCGTCCCGGGGGGGTCTGGGGGGGGCGGAGCCCCTCCCAGAACAAAGAAAGCTGGACGACGCCGTCGGCGTTGCGGCGTCGTCACCCGCACCCTGTGGCGCATTGCGCAGGGGGAGAGCTTCGTAATCCAGCGCCATGGGGACTGGCCTGCCGCGGGCTTCGTAATCCAGCGCCGTGGGGACTGGCCCGCCGACACGGCCAGGCAGTGTCCAGCTTCCTCTGAAAAGGGGGGGCTTCGCCCCCCCCTTAAACCCCCCGGGACGCCAGTTGCGGTAGAATAACGGTTTGTGGCCATAGCCTAGGGCCGGCCAGGGGAGTGTCATGAAGGCTGGAATCCATCCCGACTACGCCGTCGTCAACGTCCACTGCGCCTGCGGCGCCACCTGGACCACCCGCTCCACGAAGAAGGAGA
>JBGPQQ010000280.1:0-5241 GCA_041489115.1 Vicinamibacteria bacterium
GCGGGCGAGGTCTGCCACCAGGACAGGAGCGCGAAGAGGGCGATCCCCGCCAGGCTGCCCGCGACCTCGATGCTGTAGGCCCGCAGCGGTGGGTGCGTGCGGAAGAGCCGCCCCATGTACTGGCCGAACGCGGCGAAGACCGCCGCGGTGGCGCCGTAGACGAGGACGAGGATGAGGCCGGCGGAGACGATCCGGCCCGCCACCGCTCCCGGGGAGGCGATGCCCAGCGGCGCCCCGATCCAGATGTACTCGTCGCGGCCGGACGGGTTCGGGTGCCACAGCCGGCCGAGCCAGACGCCGAGCATGACCGCGAGAGCCGCCAGCGGCGCGATCAGCCGCTCGAGGCGGACCGGGAAGCGCGTCGCGAGGGCCCCGACGCCGAGGCCGAAGAAGGCGGAGATCAGGACCAGGTTCGAGAAGTAAGCCACGATCCGGATCGACGCCCCGAGCCACCGGATGAGGACGAGCTCCCAGAAGAGAGCCGCCATCCCGCACAGGAACAGTCGGCTGGCGTTCGCGTCCCACCCGCGGAACGACGGCGCGGCGTCGGGCTCGTGGGTCATGCCGCCCAGGATAGCCGACCGCCCCCGGGATCGGGGCGGGCGGGGGTCAGCGCCCCGTTGTGATCGCGTCTTTCGTGGCGCCGCCCGCCTCGACCCGGCCGTAGTCGAGCTGGCTGCCCCGGAGGCTGTGGGGGACGAGGTAGACCGCGATCATCACGAGCGCGGCGGCGACGGTCGTCCACCGCGCGACGCGATCGGCGGGGTCCTTCCGCCGCCCCAGCACGACGACGGCCGCCACCCACGCCAGCCACATGCCGAGCGTCTTGTTGTCGGTGAGGTCGCTGCCGAACGGCCAGCCCGTCCAGTAGGCCCCGAAGGCGTACTTCTGGACGATCGGTCCCAGCACGAGCCCGCCGACCGCGATCCCGACGAGCGCCACCCACGCGTAGCGCCCGGCCTCGGGACGGCCGAGCGCGGCCGCCAGGGCGGAGCGGACGCCGACGAGCATCGCGAAGAACATGGCGACGACGTGCGGGATCAGGACGAGGGCCGGCACGTCGCCCTTGAAGCGCATGACGAGGGGCTCGCCGTCGGGGACCCGGACCGGCCCGGCGGGCGCCGCGAGCGTGACGTAGTACTCGAGCTTCCCGGCGGGCGGCTGGGTCGGCAGGAGGCCCACGAGTGTTCCGCCCTCGCGGCTCATCGCCACCTCGCGGAACGGCTCGTCGAGCGGGTAGCGGCGGTAGTGCACGGCGCCCGTCACGCCGTCGGGCGCGGGCATCGCCACCATGAACGGCTCGCCCGAGACGGAGGAGCGCAGGAGCCGCCACCGCACGTCCTGCCCGGCGATCTCGGTCGTGCCGCGCCGCGGGTGGGTGGGGCCGGTGAGGCGCTGCCAGACGGCGGCGGCCACCATGAGAGCGAGCGCGGCGAGCCAGAGGAGGACGGCCGATCGGTGGCTTCGGGGGTCAGGCACGGGCGAAAAACAGCACGGCGAGCGGCCTCACCGCCGCCATGAGGACGAGGACGAGGCCGAAGGTGCAGACCATGGCGGCGCCCGTGGGCAGGTCCAGCTTCACCGAGAGGTAGATGCCGAGAGCGGAGACGACCGTCCCCATCGTCCAGCCGATCGCGAGGCGAGGGCCGATCCGGTCGGCGTAGAGCATGGCCGCGACCGAGGGGACGATCAGGTAGCAGAAGACGAGCAGCACCCCGGCGATGAGCACCGACGAGGTCACCACGAAACCGAAGGAGGCATAGAAGAGGAAGTCCCAGCGCTTGACGGCGATCCCGTCGCGCTCGGCCTTCTCGTGATCCATGGAGATGGCGAGGAACTGTCGGCGGAACACGTAGTGGAAGGCCCCGATGACAGCGTAGAGAGCCGCGGTCTTGGCCACCTCCCACCACGAGACGGCCAGGATGTTGCCGACCAGCATGTCCTTGAGGTGCTCGCTCTCCGAGGTGGCGTGGCTCATCGCCAGGATCGTGGCCGCGGAGGCCACCGCGTAGGCGATGCCAATGACGGCCTCCTGGGGGATGCGGGCGCGGCGGATCCGGATCGTCGAGAAGATCGCCGCCCCGATGAAGGTGAAGACGAGGCCCGTCCAGTAGACCCAGGGCCCGTGGGGGTCCTGCCCGGTGAAGGGAAGCAGGATCGTGATGGTGGAGCCGAGAGCCGCGATCTGGGCGAGGGAGAGGTCGACGAAGATGACGCCACGCTCCACCACGTGCACGCCCAGGTAGGCGTGGATGCCGGCGAGGATCAGGCTGGCCGCGAAGGGAGCGGCCAGGAACTTCAGGACATCGAGGTCCATCTACTTCGCCCCCGTTTCCCTGATCGCCGCGACGAGCAGGGCGAGATCGTAGTCGAACAGCTTGATGTAGCCCGTGATCTCCTGCTCGCCCCCGACCGAGGGCGGCATCACGAGCACCCGGGCGCCGGTCTCGCGGCCGATCGACTGCGGGGTCTTGAGGTCGAAGTACGGCTCGACGAGCAGGATCTTCACGTTCTGCCGCTTCATCTCGGCGATCAGGTCGATCGTGTGGCGGGGCGAGGGCGGGATGCCGGGCCGCGGCTCGACGTAGCCGATCACGTCGAGGCCGAAGCGATCGACGAAGTTGGGCCAGGAGCGGTGGTAGGTGACGGTCTTCAGACCCTTGTAGGGCGCCATCATGGCGTCCCAGCGCTTCTCGGCCTCGGCGAGGCGCTTGTCGAAGTCGGCGTAGCGCGTCGAGAAGTAGGCGGCGTCGGCGGGGGCCATCCGGGAGAGCTTGTCCGCGATCGCCTTCGCGACGCGGCGGCCGTTGCCGGGGTCGAGCCAGTAGTGCGGGTTGCCGAGGGGGTGCACGTCGCCCATGGCGCGGGTGATCTGGCCGGTCGGGATCTCGAGGATCTTCGCGGTGAGCGAGGCGTCGAGGTAGCCTTCGGCCCCCACCTGGACCTTCGCGTTGCGGCTCTGCTGGATGAGCGGCGGCAGCCAGCCGATCTCGAGCTCGCGGCCGACGACGACGAGGAGGTCGGCCTTGGCGAGCTTCAGGATGAAGCTGGGCTTGGCCTCGACGAAGTGCGGGTCCTGGTAGCCGCGGGCGATGGACTCGACCTTGACCCGGTCGCCGCCCACCTGGCGGGTGAGGTCGGCCAGGTCCTCGGTGGCGGTCATGACGTTCACGGCGGCGCGTGCCGGCGGCGCGGCCGTGAGAAGGGCGAGTGCGGCGATGCTCACGAGTCTCATGGCGACCTCGATCAGAAGGGATGGGCGCCGTGGGCGCCGATGGCGAACAGGAACTGGAAGAGCAGCTCGTTGGCCGGGCTGTCGTTGTCGGCGAAGCTCGTGCGGTGGTACTGGGCGCGGACGAGGCTGAACTCGCTCGGCTTGAAGGTCACGATGAACGAGCCGCCCGTGTCACGGAGCCACGGCGCGTCGGCGCGCTCCGAGTTGTCGTAACGCAGGCCGGCGGTCCAGCGGCGCGCGAACTGGTACTCGAGGTAGCCGTAGCCGCCCACGGAGCCGAGGGCCCCGGCCGCCTCCTCCCGCCGGCTCCAGGCCACCTCGCCTCGGGCGAGGAAGTGCGTGTAGATCGAGCGGCGCAGGGGCTTCCACCGCAGCGTGGCGTCGACGCCCAGCAGCCGCGTGGTGGTGTCGTCGGTGACGCCGTTGTGGCCGTACGCGATCGAGCCGCCGAGGTCGACGTTCGTGGACTCGCCGAGGTCCTGGTACGCGCGCAGGTGGCCGACGTACGCGAGGTCCCCGCGCGTGGGCGCCTTGAAGATCTCCGACTCACCCCGGTAGACCTGCCCCGTCGCCTCCAGGAACAGCCAGGGGTTCGGGATGAGGCGGGCGACCGAGATCCCGGCGTCCGCGAGGCCGTCCTCGCCGCCGGTGAGGTTCTTCGACACGAGGGGCCGGTCGATGAACGGGAGCGTGTGCGGGTGCTGCCCGTTCACCTTGCCGAACGCGTCGCGCATCCTCCCGACCTTGGTGAGGAGGCCGCCGGGGAGGGTCGGGAAGGTGATGTAGCCCTCCTCGAGCGCCACCTGGTCCGGGCTCAGCGTGACGAAGAAGTCGGCCCGCGCGTACGGATCGACGACGGCCTGGAAGGAGAGCTCCGCCTCCTGCATGTTGAGTGATGGCTCCCCGCCTCCCGGCGACTTGCCGGCGGCCCCGACGAAGTTGCCGATCGCGGCCACGTCGGGGTTGAAGACCTTGGAGCCCGCGGGTGCGGCTGCCGCCGGCGTGGCCTCGGTGGCGCGGCCCCCCTCGAGAGCCGCGATCCGGGACTCGATGGCCGCCATGCGGCCGCCGTATTCCTGGCGCAGCGCCTCGAGCTCGCCCCTCAGCTGGGCGACCTCGTCGCCGGCGGGAGACGCCGCCGCCGCGGCCGGCGGGCTCTGGGCGGCGCCGGCGGAGCGAGGCGGAACGACCGTCAGAGCGCTGCCGGCCAGGGCGAAGGCCGTCACGGCACGAGACCATCGACGCATGTGTCCCTCGAGCACGGAACCGAAAACCATCGATGCCCGATCCCGGCCGCGCTCGTGTGAAGAGCGGCGGCGCGGGTCCGGCAGGAACGGACTGGAGCGGGTTCAGGCCGGGGGCGGCCCGCGCGACGAGACGGCGCGGGGCGTGGCCGCCTCGAGCGAGGGCGGGAGCGCGGGGGCGACGCGGCCCACGGTGGCGACGGCCCGGGGCATGGGGAGTGCATCCACTCTACCCGACGGCCCTCCGGACGGTCAATTCTGGCACCCCCGATCCCCCGATCCGGTCCGCTTCAGGCGAGGACGCGGATGCGGCCGCCGCCTGGGGAGGTGAAGCGCCCGATCCGGCGGCTCTCCACGACGCCGCGTGCCTGCAACGCGGCGAGGAGGGGCCCCGTCCGCTCCGGCGGGACGGCGATGAGAAGGCCCCCGGAGGTCTGCGCGTCCGCGAGGAGGAACCGGTCGACACGGGCGAGGCCGGGCGACCAATCGACGAAGGGAGAGACGTGCTCGAGGTTGTCGAGCGTGCCCCCGGGCACGACGTCGGCCGCGGCGAGCTCCCGCGCCGGCTCCAGCACGGGGACGGCGCCCGCCTCGAGCTCGGCGTCGAGGCCGGAGGCCGCGGCCATCTCCCGCAGGTGCCCGAGCAGGCCGAACCCCGTCACGTCGGTGCACGCGTGGGCGCCGACATCCTCCATCGCCTCGGCCGCGGCCCTGTTCAGGCGGCGCATGGTGGCCACGAGGCGGCGCGCGACCGTCTCGTCC
>JBGPQQ010000281.1:0-5240 GCA_041489115.1 Vicinamibacteria bacterium
CCCGGTTTCTCGATCTGCCCTGCCCTCGTGTCCGTCCCTGCTCGCAGTCCCCGTCGCTCGATCTGGCGCGTAGCGTAGGCGTCAGCCGTCAGCCACCGGGCGCCCGCGTGGTAGGCGTCTCGGGTCGTCTCCTCGCTCGCTTACTCCCGCGGGTGAACCATGCGCTCGCTTCGGAGCGCCCAAGCCGCCTGACCGAGCGGGCGCATCGCGCGTAACCGCTGGTGTCGGGCGCCCGCGGTGGCGGGCGTCTCGGGTCGTCTATCGCGTTGCCCGCCGGAAGATCCGGAAGCCCCAGGCGTCGAGAGCCAGGGCTGGCAGCTCGACCTTGCGAGCGGGTCGCTCCGGGGTGCCGCCGCCCGGTTGCTGTGGCAGGGGCACCTCCGGAGTCACCTCGGCGAACGCGGCTCCGGCCGGCGGATCCACGGTGCCGGTCCACGGCTGGCTCGACAGGTTGACGGCGACGAGCACCTCCTCGCCCTCGCCCCGGCGAAGGAACGAAACCACCTGGTCGGGTCCGGAGGACGGCAGCCACAGCGTCTCGCCCCGGCGCAGCGCCGGGTGAAGGCGCCGGAGCGCGATCATCTCCCGGTAGAACTTCGGGAACTCGGGCCGGCGCGCCACGATGGGCCAGAAGAGCGGGACGCGCTCCGTGAGGGCGGGGCCGCCGGACTCGCCGGTGTCGCCGAACTCCTGGCCGTTGTAGACGAGCGGGATGCCGTCCAGGGCCAGGACGAGCGCCTGGGCGGCCAGCGCGGCGGGCTCGCCGAACCGGGCGATCGCCCTCTTCTCGTCGTGGTTGTCCGAGAAGCGCAGGTGAAGCGAGCCGCCCGGGAAGTTGCGCCTCTCCTCCTCCCAGGTGGCTCGGATCTCGGAGGCGGGCGCGCCGAGCGACAGGACGCGATTGAGGGTGGCGTGGAAGGGCCAGGCGTAGTCGGCGTCGAAGGCCTTCGCCAGGAGGTCGGGCGTGCTCCACTCGGCCAGCAGGAAGAGGTCCGGGCGGATCGCCTCGAGCTTCGGCCGGGCCTCCTCCCAGAAACCGGTCGGGACGAGCCCGGCCACGTCGCAGCGGAAGCCGTCGACACCGTAGTCGCGCAGCCAGTGCGACATCATGTCGATCATGTACGCGCGGGTCCTCGGGTTCGCGTAGTCCAGCTTCGCGACGTCCGACCAGTCGGCGGTCGGGGGCTGCACCCGCCCCCGCGCGTCACGCACGTAGAGCTCAGGGGTGGCCATCATCACGCTGTCCCAGGACGTGTGGTTGGCCGCCACGTCGAGGATCACCCTGAGGCCGCGGGCGTGGGCCTCGCGGACGAGCCGCCTCAGGTCGTCGGGCGTGCCGTAGTCGGGGTTGACTGCGTAGAAGTCGCGGATCGAGTACGGGCTGCCGTAGGTGCCCTTCCTCTTCTCGAGGCCGATCGGGTGGATCGGCATGAGCCAGACGACCGTCGCTCCGAGGTCGCGCACGTGATCGAGGCGGGCGGTGACTCCGGCCAGGTTCCCCTCGGGGGAAAAGGCGCGCGGGAAGACCTCGTAGACGACGGCGTCCCGGACCCAGTCGGGGACCGCGCGGGCCGAACCGCAGGACCAGTCCCGGCCATCCCGGGACTGGCCCCAGACGGGGTGGGCCACCGCAAGGACGGCCACGGCCAGGATCGCGGAGAGAAACGGGGAGGGAACCTGCATGGAGTCTCCGATGAGGACGGGCATCGCGGCGATGCTAGCACGCGGGCAGCGACGGCCCCGTGCTAGCCTGAGCGCTTCGGAGCCTGCAGGCCGCGGCCATGGCTCACAGCGATGTGGGCCGCATCGCTGCCAGGGGCCCTGCGCGAGCGCCACCTGGGCCATCGGCTCGCGCGGGGTCTGGCACGATGCGGCCAATTCGCAGCGATCGGGCGCGACGCAGCAGCGCGGGTGTCATCAGTGGACCGGTGGGAGCGGACGAAGGCGACGTGGCACGGGCCCGGCGGGGGCCGTGAGGTGGCTGTCCTCGCCTACCCGCTGATCCTGGGCCACCTGTCGTTCACCGTTCAGACGTTCGTCGACCGGCTCTTCCTGACGTGGTACTCGCCCGAGGCCGTGGCGGGGGCCGTCACCGGGCTCTTCGCCGTCTGGTCGATCGTCGCGCTCTTCACCGGGACCGGCGAGTACCTCACCACCTTCGTGGCCCAGTACCTCGGCGCAGGCCGGCCGGAGCGCATCGGCCCGGTCCTGTGGCAGGGCATCTACTTCTCCATCGGAGCCGGGCTCTTCGTCGCGGCGCTGAGCCCCTTCGTAGGGCCTGCCTTCGACCTCGCGGGCCACGCGCCCGCGCTTCGGGTCTACGAGGTCCAGTACGCGCGGGCCCTCATGCTCGGGGCTCTTCCGGTGGTGCTCATGGCCACCCTCTCCACCTTCTTCGCCGGGCGCGGGCAGACGCAGGCCGTCCTGCTCGTGAACGTCCTCGCCACCGTCGTCAACGTGGTCCTCGACTACCTGCTCATCTTCGGCAAGGCCGGCTTCCCGGAGATGGGGGTCACCGGCGCGGCGCTCGGGACGATCCTGTCCCAGGTGGCGGGGGCCGCGGTGTACCTCGCGGTCATGCTGAAGCCCGAGTTCCGGAAGGCGTACCGGACGCTCTCCGGCTGGCGGCTGGAGCCGTGGCTCGTCCTCCGGCTCGTGCGGTTCGGGATGCCGACGGGGCTGCAGTACTCGCTCGAAGTCGGGGCGTTCGCGGTCTTCATGGTGATCGTGGGGCGGATCGGTACGCTCGAGCTGGCCGCGAGCGGGATCGCCTTCAACCTGAACATGATCGTCTTCATGCCGATGGTGGGCCTCGCGATCGCGGTGTCGTCGCTCGTCGGGCGGTACCTCGGGGGCGGCCGGCCGGAGGTCGCGGAGCGGGCGGTGCGGTCGGCGCTGGCCATGAGCTTCGTCTACATGGCGGCCTGCGGCCTGCTGTACGTGCTCGGGGCGCCGCTCCTCCTCGCGCCGTACGGCGCGGGAGCCGACCCCGCCAGCTGGCCGCGGATCGCCGAGATGGCCACGGTGCTGCTCCGCTTCGTGGCCGTGTACTCGATCTTCGACATGATGAACATCATCTACGCCGGCGGGCTGCGGGGGGCGGGGGACACGGTCTACCCGATGGCCCTCACGTTCGTGCTGGCCTGGATCGCGATGCTGGTGCCCGCCTGGGTGGGGTGCGTCGTGCTCGGCGCGGGGGCGTACTTCGCCTGGACGACGGCGAGCCTCTACGTCTTCCTGCTCGGGCTGCTCATGCGCCGGCGTTTCCGGGCCGGGCACTGGAAGGCCATGCGGGTCATCGAGCCGGCGCCGCTGGACTTCGAGACGGGACCGGCCCGCCCGTGAGATCCTGAAGCCAGGTTCTCAGCAGTCCGAGCTCTGACGGCACCCGTGGGGGGGAGGGCATGACGCGCAACCTCGAGCCCTACGACAACATCGTCGAGGTGGTGGGGTGGACGCCGCTCGTGCGCCTGCGGCGCATCGGCCGCGGGATCCGCACCCCCCTCTACGGCAAGGCGGAGAACCTGAACCCGGGAGGCTCCGTGAAAGACCGGATCGGCCTCTGGATCATCGAGGGGGCCGAGCGGCGGGGAGAGCTCAAGCCGGGCGGGGTGATCGTGGAGGCGACGAGCGGGAACACGGGCATCGGCCTCGCGATGGCCGCCGCGATCAAGGGCTACCGCTGCATCTTCACGATCCCCGACAAGATGTCGAGCGAGAAGATCCGGCTCCTGCGGGCCTTCGGGGCCGAGGTCGTCGTCGTCCCCACCGCGGTGCCGCCCGACCACCCGGAGTACTACATCCAGAAGGCGAAGACGATCGTGGCGCAGACGCCCGGGGCCATCTTCGCGAACCAGCACTACAACCCCGACAACCCGGAAGCCCACTACCGCACGACGGGCCCGGAGATCTGGGAGCAGACGAAGGGGAAGATCACCCACTTCGTTTGCGCGCCGGGCACGGGCGGGACCGTCACCGGCGCCGGGCGGTACCTGAAGGAGAAGAACCCGGCGGTGAAGGTGGTCGCGGGAGACCCGGCGGGCTCCATCTACTCCGAGTACGCCCGGTCGCACGTGAAGGGGCAGGGGGGGCCCTACCAGGTGGAGGGCATCGGCGGAGACAAGATTCCGACCTCCCTCGACTTCGACGTCGTGGACGAGTGGATGACCGTCTCGGACGCCGACGCCTTCCGGACCGCCCGCCGCCTCACGCGCGAGGAGGGCATCTTCATCGGCGGCTCGGGCGGCCTGAACGTATTCTCCGCCCTCGAGGTGGCGCGACGCCTCGACGACCCGGACGCGCTCGTGGTCACCATCCTCTGCGACACCGGCGAGCGCTACCTCTCGAAGCTGTACGACGACACGTGGATGCGCGAGAACCAGATGATGGCCGCCGAGCGGGTCACGGCCGGACAGCTGCTGCGCCGCCACCCCGAGGAGCTGCCGCCGCTCGTCTCGGTCGCCCCCTCGGGCACCGTCCGCCAGGCGCTGAACCTCCTGAGCACCTGGGGACTCTCGCAGGTCCCGGTGGTGGACGGGGACGACTGCGTGGGCTCGGTGACCGAGGGGCTGATGGCCCGTGTCCTCGAAGACGGCAAGCTCCTCGACCGCCCGGTCGCGGAGGTGATGGGCGCGCCTTTCCCGGTGGTCGACGCCGACGTGCCGCTCGACCGGCTGGTGTCGCTGCTCTCGAAGGAGACGCCCGCAGCTCTCGTCCGCGATGGCGGCCGGCTGGCCGGGATCGTCAACCGCTACGACGTCCTGCGCGAGGTGGCCGGGATCGGCTGAGCCTCAGCGGCCTGTCCCGGCTGGAGAGCCGGGGCTCCGCACGCGCTCGACCGCGTCCTTCCAGCCCGCGTACAGGGCCTCGCGCCTCTCCGGCGGCATCGCCGGCGTGAAGAGGCGATCCCGGCGCCGGCGCGCGGCCAGCGACTCGGCGTCCTTCCAGAGGCCGACCCCGAGGCCGGCCAGGAAGGCCGCGCCCGCCGCGGTCGTCTCGACGAGGGCGGGCCGGTCCACGGGGACGCCGAGGATGTCGGCCTGGAACTGCATCAGGAAGTCGTTGGACGAGGCGCCGCCGTCCACCCGCAGCTCGCGGAGCGGCACCCCGGACTCCTCGTTCATCACGTCGATCACGTCCCGGCTCTGGTAGGCGAGGCTCTCGAGCGTCGCGCGGACGAGGTGGGCGCGCCCCGCGCCACGGGTGAGGCCCACGATCGCGCCGCGGGCGCCGGCGTCCCA
>JBGPQQ010000282.1:0-5239 GCA_041489115.1 Vicinamibacteria bacterium
GGGCAAGGACTACCGCCAGGGGGACATCCTGTGCCTCGACCGGCCCCGGGGACTGCGCTTCCTGCTCTTCCTCGATCGCAAGCGACGGCGCACCCTCCCCCTGACCGTGGCCGACCTGCGCACCGCGCGCGGGAGGCTGGTCTGCTCCCTCGTGCCGAAGCTGTCCCGAGCCGCCTTTCCGTACATCAAGAGCGCCCCTGCCCTCGACGTGGGGCACGGCCTCGCCGTCCACAACCCGCTGCTCCACACCGAGCGGGTGATCGAGCGGGCGCTCGAGGAAGCGCTCCTGCAGGCCGCCCACCTCCGCCGCGCCGAGGACCTGCTGAAGCTCGAGCGACTCCAGGACATCCTGCTCCACGAGCGGGTGCGGACGGACTACCAGGCGATCTTCCGCATGCAGGAGGGCACGATCATGGGCTTCGAGGCCCTCTCGCGCGGGCCGCGGGGCTCGGGCCTCGAAGCGGCGGACGCCCTCTTCGGCGCCGCCACCGCCAACAACCTCGTCGTCGAGCTCGACCGCCTGTGCCGGAGGCGGGCTCTCCTCTCCTCCGCGCGCATCCCCTCGAACGCGAAGATCTTCGTCAACACGCTCCCCGCCACCATGCGGGACCCGCAGTTCCGCGACAAGGCGCTCATCGAGTTCCTGGACAAGGCCCAGGTCACCCCCAGCCGGATCGTGATCGAGATCACCGAGCACCTGGTCATCGAGAACTACGCGATCTTCCGCGACACCATGGACTACTTCACCGCCCTCGGGATGTCGTTCGCGGTCGACGACGTGGGAGAGGGGTACTCGGGGCTGGAGTCGATCGCCAAGCTCAAGCCCAGCTACCTGAAGATCGACAAGGTGCTCGTGCGCGACGTGCACGTGAGCCCGGTGAACCGCTCGATGGTGAGGGCCTTGATCGACCTCGGCCACGGCATCGGGGCCAAGGTGCTGGCGGAGGGGATCGAGAACGAGGAGGAGGCCCAGGCCCTCCGCGCGATGGGCGTCGACTTCGGGCAGGGCTTCCACCTCGCCCGCCCCGACGCCGGCCCGGAGCCGGCCTGAGAGGAGCCTCGGGTAACCCACTCCCCAGGATGCGGGACTACGGGCCGTGAATGCTCGCGAGTCCCCGAGATGCTGGATGACCGGTGTTCGTGCTGCTCGCCAGTCCCCGGATGGTGGACTACGAAGCCGGGAGGCTCGTGAGGAACCGGCACTTCGCCCGGCCGAGCTGCAGCTCGTCGCCGTGGGCGAGCTCGCGCTCGCGGAGCACGCGCTCGCCGTTCACGCGGGTGAAGTTGGTCGAGCCGAGGTCCACCACCACCCACGCCCCGCCCCGCTTCTCGAGGCGGGCGTGGCGGCGCGAGACGAGGGGCTCGTCCACCCGGATCGCCACGTCCTCGTCGCGTCCCACCTCGAGGGCCTCGCCGTCGAGGGGGAACACCACCTCCTGGCCGTCCCGCCGCTGCCAGACGAGGCGCGCGGCCGCGCTCACGGGCCGGCCCGCCGCGCGGCGAGGGCGGCCACCGGCGGCCCGTCGTTGTCGATGAGGGTGGCGTCCTTCGCGTCGGCCGCCGCGCGGTAGGCCTCGGCCGCCTGCGGGCGGTAGCCCAGCTTCTCGAGCGCGAGGCCGAGGTAGTAGAGCGCGGTGCCCCGGGAGAGGCCGGGGCGGGCCGGCAGCTCCGCCTTCGCCGTCTGCAGGTAGTCGTGCGCGCCGGCGAAGTCGGAGAAGTGCATGGCGCAGAGGGCGAGGTTGAGCCAGGCGTAGGCCGCCTGCTCGGTGCCGGGGTACCCCTCGACCAGCGCGCGCAGGTCCATCATCGTCTTGTTGTAGACGAGCTGCGGGTCGAAGAGAGGCACCTCGCGCGCGCTCGTGCCCAGCACGAGGTCGACCGCGCGCGGCGAGGAGCCGACGGCGACCCCGCGCACCTGCAGGACCACCTTGTCCCCCGGCTTCTTCGCGGAGACCGCGGCGATGAGGTCGGCGGTGCGCTTCACGGCCTGGTCGTCCGCCCCCAGCACCACGTCCCCCGGCTGGAGGCCGGCCTGGGCGGCCGGGCTGCCGGGGACGATGCGGAGCACGGGGACGCCGTCGTGCAGGAGCGTGTCCACCGTGACGAGGCCGCTCCACGGGCGCTCGCTGGCGAAGCGCGCGTCGAGCCGCTGGAGGACGCCCGTGTACGAGGCGCCCTCGCCTAACGTCACGTCCATCGCCTCGGCCGTGGTGTTCCCGGCGGCCAGGAGGTGGAGCCGCGCCGACCGCTGCAGGCGTTCCTCGGGCAGCACGGCCACCAGGAAGCCCTGAACCTCGAGGGCGGCGGCGAGCCGCCCGGTGGCCTTGCGAACGAGGTCCGGGTCGGTGCCGGCGCCGGGCAGCAGCGCCTTCCGGGTGAGCTTGTCCTGCTCCAGGAGCCGGTCGACCGCCTCGCGCGGGGCGGTGATGAAGTTGAGCGAGGTGAGCCGCGTGAGGTTCTGCTGGATCTTCTCCTCGGCGTCGGCGAGGTGCTGCTGGCCGGGGGCGCTCGCCGCCTCCACCCCGAGGAAGGCGAGGGTGGGCCGGATCGGGCAGTCGAGGCTGATCGCCTCGTCCTTGCCGAGCACGAAATCCTTGATGAACTTCCCCGCCGCGTGCTTGACCTCGACGCGCACCTTGCCGGCGCAGATCCCGTCGATCTGGGCGGGGGTCACCCCGCGCGCCTCTCCGTTCAGCAGGATCCGCGCCCCCGGCGGGTCGGAGGTGAGGCGCAGCGAGGCGAGCGAGTCCTCCATCTTCACGGGGTCGGCGGTGTAGTCCTGCGGCTGCGTCGTGTCGAGGGTGCGCCGGACCGTCTCGTAGCACTTCCGGCGGAGCTCGATGGCGTGGCTGCCGAGCGAGAGGTTCGCGACCTCGGTGCGTGCCGAGGCCCTCGCGGGGTCGATTCCCCGCGCGCGGGCCTCCTCGTGCATCTCGGGGGCCAGGCTGCCGGAGGTGGTGGCCTTCAGCTCCCCGTCGATCCAGATCTCGACGCCCGCGGGCTCCGTGACGAAGAAGGCGCTCGCGAGCACCCGCACGAGGGGCACCTCCAGCGACTCCGTGGCGCGCGCGGCGATGCTGACCGTCCGGGTCTCCGTCTGGTAGCCGGGCCGCGCGATCTCGACCGTGTACTCCCCGGCCAGCACGTCGAGCGGGAAGAAGTCGGTGAGCCCCAGGTCGGTGCGCGCGCCGCCCGCGCCCACGAGGGTGACCTGCGCCCCGGCGGGCTGCGAGGAGACCGCGAGGTAGCCGACGAGGGCCCGTTTCACGCTGTTGAACAGCTCGACGATCTTGGGCGAGACCCTCTCTTTCGAGAGCGTGTGGTCGGCCTTCAGCTGGACGAGCTGGCGGAAGTTCTCCGAGGCCTTCTCCGAGAGGCCGATGCCGAAGTACGCGCGGCCCCGGTGCTCGTAGGCCTGGACGAGGATGTCGCGCCCGCGCGGCGGCAGCGCCCTGGGGCCCACCGCCTCGAGCCGGGCGATGACCTCGTCAAAGGCCACGATGGACCGGCTCTGCTGCGGCCCCTCGAACTCGGCCACCGCCCGCGCCAGGGCGTCCTGCGCGGCCTGCACCTCCCGCTGCACCGCCTCCGTCGCCTCCGCCACCGGCTGGGCCGGCGCCGCGGGCGCGCCCAGGAGGAGCGCCGCCGCGATCACCACCGTCGTCGTTGCCGCACGCACGGTCTCTCTCCTGCTAGCGATAGCGCAGCACCCGCTGCGCCCGGTCGTCGTAGACGAGGACGGCGCCGGTGGCGTCGAGGGCCAGGGCCCGGGGGCGCTTGAGCTCGGGGCTCGTGATCGTCGCGATGGGCTGGCCCTGGGGGTTGAAGACGAGGACCCCGATCTCCTCGTCCGCGACGTACAGGTTGCGGAAGGCGTCCACCGCCACGTCCGCGGGGCGCTGGAAACCGGCCGGGCCCAGGGTACGCAGCAGGCGCCCCGTCTCGTCCCAGACGCGCACGGTCTTCTCGTCCCGGTCGAGGGTCACGATGCCGCCCTCGCCGTCCACCACGATGCGGGTGACCTTGCGCTTCGCCGCGTCTCTCCCCGGGAAGACACCGAGGTACTGGCCCTTCGCGTCGAAGCGCAGGATGGCCTCGCGCTCCTCGTCGGAGACGAGGAGCGCCCCGCCGGGGGTGACCGCCGCGGCGAGGATCTTGTCCACGGGCTTCGGCATCGCCCCCGGCTTCTCCGGCGGGGTCGTGAAGGCGCGGACGTCCTTCCTCCCCAGGCGGACCGCGCTGCGCGCGGCGAGCACCAGGTCGCCCGCGGGGGTCAGCGAGAGCGCCCGCGGCTCCTCGGCGGTCAGGCTGGGGCCCATCTTGCCGGAGGCGTCGAAGGGGACCGCGCTCCGGGTTTTGTCCGACGCGACCCACAGGGTCCCGCCGGGGTCCACCGCGAGCGCCCGCACATCCTTCAGCGCGTCGCCGCCGGCGAGGGAGAAGGAAGCGTCCGGCGCGAACGCGGGCTTCGCTCCCCCGAAGAGGCGGTAGAGCGCGGTCGTGCGCTCGAGCGCCGGCTGGGCCCAGGGGCTCTGCGGGAAGCGGTTGCGGACCTGCTGGAACTCCTCCATCGCGAGGCGGGGCTGGCCCTGGAGGGCCAGGGCCTGGCCGATCTCGTACTGGGCGGCGGCGGCGGCGTCGGACGCGGGGTACTCGAGCGACACGCGCCGGTTCAGGTCGGCGGCCTCCGCGTAGCGGCCCGCCCGACGGTGCGCCAGGGCGGAGGCCTGGAGCGAGCGGGGCACCCAGGGGCTGCGCGGGTACAGCGTCTCGACGCGGGCGAACTGGGCGAGGGCGTCGTCGATCTCGGCCGCGGTCGTGGCGCGCTGGAGGGTGAGGAGCCCGAGGTTGTGGTAGGCGCCCGGCGCGGCGTCGCTGCGCGCGTACTGCTTCGTCACCGTCTCGAACGCGGCGCGCGCCTTCTCGGCGTCCCCCTCCACCTCCATGCGGTAGCGCCCGATCTCGAGGAGCGCCTGCCCCACGGAGTCGGTGTTGGGGAAGCTCGTGACCACGATGTCGAAGTTGTCGAGGGCCTGCTTCGGCTTGCCCTGCGCGCGATACGCGCGGCCGTCCTCGAGGAGGCGCCGGGCCTGCTCGTCGGGGGTCTCCTGCGCGGCGGCGGGCAGGGCCAGGGCGACGAGCGCGAGGAGGAGGAGCGGATGGCGCAGCACAGCTACTCCTTTTTTCGGCCGACCACGAAGGTCGGCGAGGCGGCCTTGACGTCGACCGCCTGCTCGGA